>NZ_OY771649.1:1800000-1982232 GCF_963674925.1 uncultured Draconibacterium sp. | reverse complement strand
TTGAAATCCTACGGCCACTCATTACGGAAACAGCCCAAAAGGTGCAGGAGTTACATCCGAAAGACGCACAAACAGGCCCGGCTATCCGTTTCGATGAAAACATTATAAATGCTCACCTGAGTGAATTAAAAGAAATGCCCGGTCTGCAGGAATTGTACAATTCAATTTCAAAGAGTATTTTTGAGCATCATCAGGAAAAACAATAAGAATGTCGTTTTTTAAAGAAGAACTTACCCGCGTAAAAGCTTTTGTATTCGATGTCGACGGAGTATTGTCGAAAGATGTTTCGCCACTTAACGAAGATGGCGATCCGATACGAACAGCTAACGTAAAAGATGGCTTTGCCATTAGAAGTGCCATAAAAGCCGGTTATCCGATTGCGATTATCACCGGAGGTTATATTGAACGTGTTCGACTGCGTTACGAAAAACTGGGTGTGGAGCATTTTTACGATAAAGCCCGTGATAAAGTAGCCTGTTTAAACGATTTTCTGGAAAAAGTGAACTTAGAACCAGAAGATGTGCTTTTTATGGGCGACGACCTGGTTGATTACCGGGTGATGCAGGCTGTAGGTTTGCCAACCTGCCCAAAAGATGCTGTAAGTGATATTAAGGATATTTCGAAATACATTTCGGATAAAAACGGTGGCGAAGGTTGTGTACGCGATGTAATTGAGCAGGCCTTAAAAGCACAACACAAATGGTTTACGCCCGATATGCTAAATTCAAGAGCATTCTGAAATGAACTGGATACCCAAATATAACTTCATTCTTGCATCAAAGTCGCCACGTCGGCAAGAGCTTTTAAAATCATTGGGAATTGATTTTCAGGTGAAAACAAAAGACGTGGACGAAAATTACCCGCCGGAGCTTTCACCTAATCAGATTCCGGGATACCTGGCAGAAAAAAAGGCAAAAGCTTTTGCCAATGAATTGAACAATAACGATTTGTTGATTACGGCCGATACCATTGTTGTTTTAAACGGAAAAGTGCTCGAAAAACCGGACGATTATGATCATGCCTATAAAATGTTATCGGCATTAAGCGGAAAAATGCACGAAGTAATAACGGGTGTTTGTCTTCGTTCAACTAAAAAATCGGTCGTGTTTTCATCCTTAACCAACGTGCAGTTTAAACAGCTTACCAGTACCGAGATTGAGTATTACATTACAACTTTTAAACCGTTTGATAAGGCCGGTGCATACGGCATTCAGGAGTGGATTGGCTCGATTGGAATTTCTCACATCGAAGGATCGTTTTACAATGTAATGGGGCTTCCGCTTCAAAAATTATACGAGGAAATTCAAAAATTTTAAATTACTATTTCAAAAGGTTTCATTATTTCTAATGTTTTAAAACAACCAACTAAAACAATTTTAAGGGTTAACCTATCACCTGATAATTCGTAAATTGAATAGAAACTTAATTAAATTCAATAATATGAATGTCAGGATAACATTACTCATCTTAGTTTTTCTTTCCGGACTTTGCTTTACTGCTTGCGATACCAAAGACGAGCCTGTTGAAGTAGGATTTTTGATCCATGCTTTTGATAAGGAACGGTGGGAAAACGACCGGGACTATCTTGTTGAAGATGTTCAGGAACTTGGAGGAACCGTAAAAGTTATGAATGCCGAAAATGATGCCGATAAACAATTGGCTCAGGCAAAAGAACTGCTCGCCAACGGTGTTGACGTGCTGGTGGTAGTACCTGTAGATCAGTTTGCTGCCGCTGCTATTGTTGAAGCTGCACATGCGCAGAATGTAAAAGTTATTTCGTATGACCGTCTAATTAAAAATTGCAAACTTGATTATTATGTTTCGACCGATAACGTGGAGATTGGTTCGTTGCAGGCCAGTTATTTAACCACAATAAAACCCAAAGGAAAATATGCTTTAATTGGGGGAGCAATGAGCGACAACAATAGTCAGTTGCTTTATCTTGGCCAGCGAAATGTACTTCAACCCTTGGTTGATCGGGGCGACATTGAAATTGTTTATAACGAATTTACCAATGCATGGGAAGAAAGCGAAGGGTATGAACATGCCAAAAGGTTATTGAAAGCACATCCGGATGTAAACGCAATTATTGCCGGAAACGACGAATTAGCCATGGGAGTGTTAAGAGCTATAAAAGAAGCAGGCAAGGAAGGCGAGATATTGGTAGCAGGAATGGATGCTGATTTGCGAAACTTACGCGAAATTGTTGCCGGTCATCAAACCTGTACCGTATACAAACCTTACGAAAAATTGGCAGCTACTACCGCCGATTTAGCAATGAAACTTGCACATAATGAAAATGGGGAAAGAACATATCAGACAGTGAGTAACGGAGAAATGTTGGTTCCTACGGTGTTTCATAACGGGATGATCGTGAATAAGGAGAACCTTCAGTTAACCGTTATTTCAGAGGGATACCAAAGAGAGGAAGAGGTATACAATTAGTGTGAAGGAGGATTATTTGTTAAGGGATTCTGTTAGCAGAATCCCTTTTTTGTTGTGCTTTATTATAATTGAATAATGTAAACCGCTAAAACCTTGATGATTTGCCAATTATTTATACTTTTGCACCGATTTATTTAGAACAGGTCTTAATAATTGAAGAAACATAAAGTAACACAGGTCAGGCATTTAACCGATTCAACATTTGTAATTCGGTTCGAACGAAATCGTATGGAGTTCCAAACCGGGCAATTTGTATTGCTCGGAACAAAAGGAGCGGTTGATCGTCGCGAATATTCCATTTACAGTGGAGAGAACGACGATTACCTGGAAGTTTTGGTACGCGAAGTGGACGGCGGAAAAGTATCGTCGAAATTAAAAAAACTAAAATCCGGTGATTTGGTTGATGTGGATGGACCGTTTGGTTTTTTTAAGTTCGATCCGCACAGTTTTCAGGTGCAGAAGTTTTTGTTCATAGCCACCGGAACAGGAATCAGCCCGTTTCATGGTTTTGTAAAAACGCACCCGCAACTGAATTACAAAATGGTACACGGTGTGCGTAAAGTTGAAGAAGCTTACGATCATGACGATTTTAATAAAGAAAGGGTAACTTTGTGCACTTCAGGTGAAAATGGGGGAGACTTCCACGGAAGGGTAACCGAATTTTTAAAGACAGAGAAAATAGAAGAAAATACAAACTGTTTTCTTTGTGGAAACAGTGAAATGATTTACGAAGTGTTCGATATTTTGTCGGAAAAAGGAATCCCGACATCGAACATTTATACTGAAGTATACTTTTAAATATATAAACCTGTAAAGTACAGGGAACAGAAATCACCCCTCTTATAATTTTTCCGTCAGCTGACGGAGAGATGGCTGAGGAACGAAGCCAGAAGGGTGAAACAGAAGCAAAATAGATATATAGCATGAAATATCACGTAGTAACCTTAGGGTGCCAGATGAATATGTCGGATAGCGAGCGGGTGATCTCGGTTCTTGATGAAGCCGGATACCAGTGGACCGACAACGAGGAGGAGGCAGGAGTGATTGGTATTTTGGCGTGCTCGGTACGTCAGAAAGCCATCGACAAAGTGTATTCACGCATTCATAAGTGGAATAAGTGGAAGAACAATAAAAACCTGGTTACTTTTATTTCGGGGTGTATTTTGCCCGACGATCATGAAAAGTTCCTGAAACTTTTTGATATTACTTTCCAGATGAAAGACTTGCCGGAGCTGCCCAAAATGATCAGCAGTTACGGGATTACTACTCCAACACATCTGAATGTGGGTATCGATCCGCATAACGAGAATATCGAAGATTTCTGGAATGTACAGCCGCATTACCAATCGAATTTCGAGGCGTTTATTCCTATCCAGAATGGATGTGATAAATTCTGCACGTACTGTGCCGTGCCTTATACACGTGGTCGTGAGGTGTCACGTCCATCAAAAGATATTATTGCCGAAGTGGCTTTGTTGGTAGCGCAAGGTTATAAATCGATTACGCTGCTGGGGCAGAACGTAAACTCCTACGGACTGGATAAAAAAGGAGAGGAGTTGACTTTTCCGCAATTGTTACGCGAGATTGGTGAATTGGGAAAACGCATGAAGAAAGAATTCTGGCTGTACTTTACTTCACCACACCCGCGCGATATGACCGACGAAGTGATTGAGGTAATTGCCGAATATCCCGTTTTGGGAAAACAAATCCACCTGCCAATGCAAAGTGGCGATGATAAAGTGTTGATGCGTATGAACCGCAAGCACAACATGGAAAAATACCGTCATATTGTGGAGACTATCCGTCGAATTATTCCGCAGGCAACATTGTTTACCGATGTGATTGTTGGATTTACAGGCGAAACAGAGGAGCAGTTTGAAAATACGCGAAAAGCTTTCGATGAGTTTAAATTCAATATGTCGTACACAGCAATTTATTCACCTCGACCGGGAGCAACAAGTCACCGCTGGGTGGATGATGTTCCGCTCGAAGAGAAAAAACGACGTCTGCATCAACTTACCGAAGATTTACGTAAACACAACCTTCCGTATAATGAAGGTTTGATTGGGCAAACCTTACGTGTGCTTGTTCGTGGCGAAGACCGTAAGGAAGGTTTCCTTACATCGTATACCGAGGGTAAATTAACCATTCGTTTTGCCTGTAACGATAAATCGATGATCGGGCAATTTGCCGATGTTAAGATTACTTCCGCATCCGATTTCTCGCTGGAAGGCGAATTGGTTGAAGTGGCTGCCAGTTATTAGAAAAAAACATAACATTATAAATTTTAAAGATTCCATCTTATTAAAAGGTGGAATCTTTTTTTGTCGAAAAATTGCTGAAATATTTTGTCATAAGAAACATCAAAGGTTTGATGTCGGGATGATTATTAATTGTGTTGCATAAAAAAAGACCTTTAGAAAAAACTAAAGGTCTTAGAATATCTTTTAAAAAAGTCTTTTTCTCTCCAATCTTCTTTTCCGCGCTTTGCTAAATCGCCGCATTTTTGATTTCCAGAAACCAAAGTATCGATGCCACTCCTGCAGGAAGAACACCTCCCGGGTGGTCGAGCCCTTCAAGAGGAACTTTCTGAACTAAATTTGTGGATGCACCGGCAGCTATAAAGTCATCATACTTTTCTTCACTCACAATTCGGGGTACATAAGTGTCGGCTGTTCCGTAAAATAGTTTGGTTGGAACCGAGGGAACAAAAGCCGGTACACTGTTATCGTGCAACATGTCAAGAACAGGAGTATAGTTTTCATCTGTATTCCATCCGGAAAGGTATTCTGGAGTAAAAAAGTCGGAAACGGTAGTCGTTAGCTCGGCGTTTAAGTCTGCTCCTGAAGTCTGTCCGTCAAACATTGTTTCAATTTTATCGGCATACGGTGCCTGAAAAACGGTATTTACAGGTGTTTCAAGACCAAGTTTCAGGTAGCTGTTAAAAATATAAGCCAGAAAATAAGGTTGTGGGTATTCTTCCAGTCCCACTACGTATTCGTTAAGTGTTGTCAGGTTGTATGGCCCCGCACTACAGGCACTTGCTTTTAAATTGTAGGCAAAACCGGCATCGGCTTCAATAGCTTGCTGAACCTGCATGGTAGCCCATCCTCCTTGCGAATATCCGGCCAGGTACAAATCGTCGTTTAGCGAAATACCCTCTTTGTCATCGATAAATTCGCGCACTGCTTCCAGCATGTCGGTAACGGTTTGTACGGTCGACTCGCGGTGCAGGTACGGGTGAAACATATCGTCAGATTCGCCAAAACCGAGGTAATCGGGTAGCGAAATAATAAAACCGGTAGATCCCATCATTTTCAGCATTTTGAAAAGCTGGTTTTCTGAATCAACGCTGGGGGCTTTGTTGTGTTCCGTGTTGGTACCGTTCTGGTAGCTTAAAACCGGATATTCACCATCAACATTGGGGATGGCAACTACACCCGACGCAACAACCGGATTATTGTCAAAAGTAGTTTTGTAAGTGATTTTATAAACGTCAACTCCGGAATGAATAAGGTCGCTAATCGCTGATAATTCCTCGTACTCTGCACTTGCAGCGGCAATAGTTAAATCAATTACTGTTTTCGGAATAGCAAACTGTAACTCTGCTTCAATCAGGTATTCATTCCCGTTTACTGGTGTTTCAACATCGTCCATTTTGTCGCACGAAACAAAAGCAGCGGCGACAATTGAGAAGAATAATAGAAATAGTTTTTTGCTCATGGTAATGTGTTTTCTGAATTAATTAAACCAAAAATAGGGTAATTTTTGTTCCTGTGAAACTTTGATTTAGCTATTTATAAATTGCAGGTGTTGACAACATTACTTTTTAGTCCGGAAATGATACAGATGTTTTTTTTATTTTCGTGACACAAAGAAACAATCAATTTGGATTCCAACCTTAAAAATAGATAATGAAGAAAACTCTACTTTCACTTGTTTTTAGCCTGTTTGCATGCATCGTTTTGGCGCAACCAATAAAAGTAATGTTGGTTACCGGAGGACATAGTTATGATACGCTTCAGTTTTTTCAACTGTTCGATCAGATGCCGGAAATAGAGTATGAACATTTTGTTCAACCCAATGCCAATAAAGCAATTGCAAATGGCATAGCCGACGATTATGATGTACTTGTTTTTTACGATATGTGGAACACAATCAGCCGTGAGCAAAAAGCAGCTTATATTCGTCTGACCAAACAAGGAAAACCATTTTTGTTTTTGCATCATGCACTTGCTTCGTATCAAAACTGGCCGGCGTTTGAGGAAATTTTAGGAGGTCGTTATGTGGAGCAAAGTAGAAAGGTTCCCGAAGAGGAATGGTCGGAATACGAACATGATATGTGGGTGTATTGCACGATTGAAAATTACACGCCTGTTACGGCCGGATTTCGCGAATTGCGTTTTTTCGACGAGGTGTACGATAACATTCGAATCTCCGATAATGTGAAACCATTGTTGAGAACCCGCCATCCCAAAAGTGCTGATTACGTGGCGTGGGAGAACCGCTTTAATGCCTCTACTATTGTCTATATTCAGCCTGGACACGATAAACGAACGTACGAAACCGAAGAGTACAGAAAGTTGCTTCTTCAGGCCATTCAATACCTGAATACTTCCAATAAATAAGGTAAAAACAAGAGAAATTCATTTTATTGTTGCAATGGTATTGCTGAGCGGTTTTTATAAATTTCGCTTGGGTGTTGTTGTTATTTTGAAGCAATAAAAATCAGCTCCAAATTCTAATTATTTACGCTGACCCTTTGGTTTTCAGTACCTTTTTATATTATATTTGTCTCAAACTGTAAAATATACAATAAGAAATATAATATAATCGATGAAAAAACAATTTCTTTCACTACTTCTATTGGGATTAATTGCAGTGGCTTGCCAAAAGGCAGGTACTGATAATACTTCCCAAAATGATTCAGCTATTAACACAAAAGTTGAGGCTTTACTTTCTAAAATGACGCTGATTGAGAAGATCGGTCAGTTAAACCAATATTCTTCACGTTGGGAATTAACGGGACCGGCTCCTGAAGATGTTGATTCAATGTCGCTTTACAACATGGTTAAAGAAGGAAAAGTTGGCTCAATGTTAAATGTTACCGGAGCAAATGCTACCCGTAAAATTCAAGCCTGGGCAGTTGACAGCAGTCGTTTGGGAATTCCGCTTATTCTGGCTTACGATGTAATTCATGGCTACGAAACCATGTTCCCGATACCCTTGGCCGAGGCTGCCAGCTGGGAACCTGAACTGGCAAAAAAATCGTCGCGAATTGCGGCAACTGAGGCTTCAGCAGTTGGTTTGCATTGGACTTTTGCACCTATGGTTGACATTGCCCGCGATGCCCGCTGGGGACGTTTTATGGAAGGATCAGGCGAAGATCCGTATCTGGGAGCAAAAATGGCTTATGCCCGTGTAAAAGGTTTTCAGGGCGACAACCTGTCGGATGAAACAACAATTGCAGCTTGTGCAAAACACTTTGCAGCATATGGTTTTATTGAATCGGGACGCGATTACAATGCGGTGCAAATTGGCGATCCAACTTTGCACAATATCGTTTTTCCACCATTTAAAGCTTGTGTTGATGCAGGTGTAGCAACATTTATGAATGCGTTTAACACCATTAACGAAACACCGGCAACAGCCAGCTCATATCTGCAACGCGATATTTTGAAAGGTGAATGGGGATTTGAGGGGTTTGTGGTTTCTGACTGGAATTCGATTGGCGAAATGTTGCCACACGGAATAGCAGCCGACAAAAAGGAAGCTGCCTATAAAGCTATTACCGCCGGTTCGGATATGGACATGGAAGGAAACGCGTATATAAACAACCTGGAAGCATTGGTAAATGAAGGTAAAGTTGATGAAGCTTTGATCGACGATGCTGTACGCCGTATTTTAACTATTAAATTCAAACTGGGATTGTTTGATGATCCTTATAAATATTGCAATCCGGAGCGTGAAAAAACAGTATTGCGATGCGACGAGCACCTGGCAGCAGCCAAAGAAGCCGCAAAAAGAAGTATTGTTCTGTTGAAAAACGAAAACGATCTTCTTCCGTTGAAAAAGGATGGATTAAAAATTGCCGTTATAGGCGAATTGGCCGGAAGCAAAGATGTGCCACTTGGAAGCTGGAGAGCTAAAGCGATTACAAATTCAGCCGTGTCGTTGCTGGAAGGAATGAAAAATGTAAGCGGAAGTTCAAGCATTAGTTTTGCTCAAGGGCCTGCTTACACCGAAGGTTTACGATCGTTTACCACCGAATTACATATTAACACTACCGACCGAAGTGGAATGTCGGAAGCCAAATCATTGGCCTCAAAATCTGATGTGGTAGTTATTGCTTTAGGCGAAGATTGCTGGCAGTCGGGTGAAGGCCGCAGCCAAACCGATATTTCGATGAAAGGTTTTCAGCAGGAGTTGCTGGAAGAGGTTTACAAAGTAAATAAAAACGTTGTGGTTGTGCTGATGAACGGACGCCCGATCGAAATTAACTGGATGGCCGAAAATGTTCCGGCAATTGTTGAGTGCTGGCACCTGGGCTCGGAAGCAGGAAATGGAATTGCCGAAGTATTATTTGGCGATTACAACCCTGCCGGTAAATTACCGATATCGTTTCCACGGGCAGTGGGGCAGCAGCCGTTGTACTACAACCATCTTCATACCGGCCGCGCCACAAATGGCGAGGGAAATGTATTCTGGTCACATTATACCGACCAGAGTAAAGAACCGCTTTACCCATTTGGCTACGGTTTGAGTTACACTACTTTTGATTATTCCAATCTTAAACTGTCGGCTAATGAATTAACCGAAGGCGGAAAAATTGTTGTTGAGGCAACGATAACGAATACCGGAAATGTTACCGGAGAAGAGATCGTTCAACTGTATATTCGCGACCTGGTTGGAAGTATTTCGCGTCCGGTGAAAGAGCTGAAAGGTTTTAAGAAAATTAAGTTGGAGCCAAACGAGTCGAAAGTGGTATCGTTTGAAATCACTACAAAAGATCTTGAGTTTTACGGAGCCTCGAAAGAATGGAAAGCCGAACCCGGCGATTTTAACCTCTGGGTAGGGCCAAACTCGGCTGAAGGAATGGCTGCTTCCTTCACGTTGAAATAGAGGAAATAGACAAACTTTTAGTGCCAATATAGAACAGGCGGTTTCAGAATAAAACTGGAATCGCCTGTTTTTTTGTTTGTGCAAAGTGAGGAGGTCGGTAATTTAAGACGGAATATAACATCTTTTAACATTTCGATAAAAAGAGACGTGAAGCATCAGCTATAAATTTCATTAACTTAGCGAGCGATAAAACCACTTTAACTTGCGTATTATGAAATCTTTAAGCAGGTTAATCCACAAATCCAGTATGACATTTTTACCAACCCATTATCCGGTGCACTTTTACGGATTGCCCGATGGGAAAGTTTATCTGTGTTTTGCCCGCTTTTATAAAGCAGGTTTTAATCATACCGATCTGGAATTTGTTTTTGCCCGTCACAACGATTTTGTATACAATTACAACGAAGAGGTTATTATTCCTATGGCCGAGTTCAGAGCGCCGGTGTATAACGAAATGGTAGATAATCCCGATCCCGATATTACTATTTTGGAAGTAAGACGCGATATTCGATCTTACACGGAAGCTGTACAATACATTGATACACTTACCCTGACAGATTTAGTTCTTAATTCAGGAATTGAAAACACGAAGCGATTAGCAGAAGAAATACAAATTGGAGCTTAACAATACTGTTCCTGTTTGGTTTTAGTCCTTCATTTTGTTTAATGTAATTCAACCTTCATTTACTTTTCTCACATACATTTTAAATTGCTGCTTAAATCTTTTTCGGTAAAATTTCGTATGCTCTAACTATTAACTTATAACCTGTTCAAAATGCGGGTGAAAAAGTTTACAATTAATCAATAAGCACATTGTTCGGTCAACATGAAAATAATAGTACTACACAAAATTCTGAGTTTTTATCCGAACTACGTGGAATAGTGTTGCAAAATTTGTCGGAAGATGATTTTGGTGTAAATGTTTTGGCCAAGGAAGTAAGATTAAGCAGATCGCAGTTACACCGGAGATTGAAATATATTATCGGCAAATCCCCAAGTTGTTTTATTCGCGAAATACGTTTGCTTCACGCAAGCGAGTTGCTAAAAGAGAATAAAAATACAGTTTCAGAAATTGCTTACAAAGTTGGTTTTAGCAGCCCCAGTTATTTTAATAAGTGTTTTCGCGATTATTTTGGCCATTCGCCGGGTGTGCATAAACATTCTTCTGCCTCCCAAAATACGCTGAATAACCATCCCGAATTTCCCGGGAAAGTGAAAAGTTGTTCCGGTTTACACCATAAAAACGTTCGTTATTTTGGTTTCATTATTATAGCCGTAATCCTCGTCGTTCTTATGCTATATCTAGTGTTTTGGTTATAAATGAAAGCACCTGTAATTCTGTGTCAGACACCAAAAACACCTTTTTATTCTCGATTAGGAATGAAAAGAATTGATCGAAATCACCACTTTTCAAAATTATTCATCAACAATTATAAATTCATTAATACGACATCGTTTAAATCCGCGACATATTTTAAAGGATTAGAAGACATGTGTAATGAATGCAACATAGTTTTAAGACTTTACTTTTCATTTCGTCGTAACTTGTAAACTAAAAGTTTCTGATTAAGAAAGGAGGAAAATACTCAGAAGCCTGTTTTATTAATGTTAATTAAACACCAGAAAGCCATGAAAAAATTATTATTTATTATGCTGGCAATATGTATATGTTTGCTGGCAGTGGGGCAAAATGATACCCCATCCAATGCTATTGATGAAGTAGAGATTTCACCTCCTGCTTTTACCGGTATTGAAAACTATGTCGATTTCTCGAATAACGACGCCAAATATTTACAGCAATACATGTCTGCTAACATAAAATATCCGGAAAAGGCAAAAAATTGTTATCAGGAAGGAACAGAAGTGATTAAGTTCAACGTAAATGCTCAGGGTAAAGTAAGCAATATCGACATTGTAAATGGTGTGTGCCCGGAGATAGACGATGAACTTGTTCGAGTACTGGAATCGACAAATGGAATGTGGAAACCAGGACTAAAAGATGGTATTCCGGTTTCGATGGAACAGGAAGTTTCTATTGTATTTTCATTGTCTAAAAATGCTAAGAAAACCAATGAGAAATTTCGGGAAATTGCTACTTATTGTTTCACTCATGGGACCGAGAGTTTTTTTGAAAAAGGAAAATCGAAAAAAGCAGAACGCCTTCTAACCAGAGGAATCACTTACATGCCTTACGATCAAAGTCTTTTGTTAGTGCGAGGGCTATGCCGTTATGAAAGAGGAAACATCGCAGGAGCACGAGAAGACTGGAACCGTTTATTCGAACTGGGAACTATTGATTTGAATACTGAATTTTTTGCCCGGGCAAAAGGATTAGAGTCATACGAAGCATTAATGGCCATGATGGAAAAAAGGTAGGCGTTTGATCATTAATCATTAATATTTGAAAACTATAAGCCCGGGATTTTATTCCGGGTTTTTATATTGGCTAATGAAATGAACACTACAGATATTTTAGGGGTTAAAAATGCTGAGAGAGTAATAGGTGAATTGCCTAAATTTAGCGGATTTGGATATATTTATTTGTGTAAGTTGAAAAGAATTATTTTCTTTGTTGGTGATAGGTCGTTCCGACCTATTGTGTGTTTGGGGGTTAACATTAATAAGGGCAGTTGTTGAACTGCCCTTTTCTTTTTTAGTCAAATCCAAAACACGTTTTCTCAATAGCCAACTCATACAATAAAAATGTAAATCGCTGGAAAAGTTGACTTATCACGGATGTTAAAAATACCGATCAGGTTTTAGGCAGTTTGCTGAAATAGGCTGAAATGACAGGCCGTTTCAAGGTTTTTTGTATTTGTATGCGTAAATTTGAAATAACAACGATCGACCGGATCTGTTGTTGTGGAAGATAAAATTGGTTAGGGCTATATTCTATTACCCTTTTCAATTCAACTCAAGCGATTTAAATAAGGCACAATTCTTTTACATCTTACGAGGACGTAAGAAAATATACAAAGGCGACTGTTGAGTTGCCTTTTGTTTTTATATCTCCATTTAATATCTCTTTGGAAGTTTGATAAGTAAAGATTGGGAGAGTGATGCTGAATTCAATCAGGTTTACCCATTAATTATAATGACATTCTATCATTTTATACCTCCGACGGATTATTTACAGGGGCATAATTACCAATAAACGAAAGAGTGCCTTGTCCATTTTGAGTTCTATATCGAGAAAAATGTCCCAATATGAGACCGTTAATAAAAAGTTTGGCACGGCTAAGTGTCAGAAAATGAGTAACTAGCGATTTTTGGAACATCGATTGCTATAAGAAGAACAAATTAGGAAAATAAAAATATAGGGTTTGTATAACAGGGTAGAACGACTTCTAATTTGATTGGTTCTGTATAAAGGGGTTTGTAAATTATCAATCATCACTAAAAAGCGTCCTTAAGTTCTACCCTTTCTTTTTGCCTTTTTACAATATTATGTTAATAAAAATCTTGTATCGCAGAAGGTTCAAAAGACAACAGAAGGCTGACCACAATAAAAAAACCGTTCATCAACATGAACGGTTTTGTATTTACAAACCACTTCAAAAAGTGTACTGAAAAAGTAGAACCATCGTAAAAATGGATCACCACAGTATTTTAATATTTTTCGATTATTGCGTCAGGTGGTAAAAGTAAAACAATAAGAGAAAAAGTAACAACGACAAGACCCGATTCCGCTTATTTTACGGCGGTAATCAGTTTTTATGAAGTTGTCTCTAAGTAATCAGTACTTTTCAATCGTGAAGATAGACTCCATATCCGTTTTAAGCAGATTTTCCGGGGTCTTTTTCAAATAGATATTTTTCCCCAGGAGGTCATCCGAAATGTTATTGTCAGTAATCTCAACATGTTTGCAATATTCAAGGCTAAAGGTGTAAAGACGGTTATGAAACGGGGCAAAATCATAACTTCTGGTAACGGTGTTTCCTGAAAATGTCAATCCGTTAACAGAAAGTGCATAGAGAAGTGGATAATCGAACGGATTAAACCGGTTGTTCTGAATGCTGATGTTGCGGTGATAAACAGGAGTATCATCATTTAAAGCGGGAATGATGGGGTAGATGGATATAATTGCTTCGTTGTAACGATACGCACTTGTATTACATAACGATGTAAATATATTTCCGGAGATGGATACATCGGTTGCGCCACCTGTTTTGAGCGACGTATTTGCATCGCCTGCAATACGAATAGCACTTCCGCTTGATTCAAACGTATTGTTTTCAATTTCAACTTTACCGGCTGTTTCAACAACAAGGCCACTTGCCCGGCTACTTTTAAAATTACTGTTCTTAATGGTCAGATCAGGTATCCAGCTCAGGTTTTCAATTACGTCTCCTGCGCTCAGACTGTTGGGAATCGCTTGCTCAAATTGTAGCGAAAAATGTTCTTTATCGATAGCAGTGACCGTTTTAATCGTGTATGTTTCAGATGAAGAATCCGAATTACGTCCAATAAAACTAACCACATCTCCAGGACGAGCCCAGTTTTGAATCTCACTTTGTTTATTCAGGTAGCTGCATTTAACCTGGTTTGCCGACACAACTTCGTCAACACGAAGACTGATGCTGTAAACACGGACAGGTTCATTAACCAGTCCCTCAAAAGTACAACGGTCGACAAGAATATTGTCCTTACAATTCACGACTTGTAAACCATCAAAACCTCCTCCAAGATAGCGGATTTTAGTACGGTTGGGGATTGCCTGATACCGGTCAAACTCCAGGTTTTTGCTGTATTGTGCCAAAATACCCGAGCCTGCAGCATGATACAGCCTGAGATTTTCGATGGTAATGTTTTCCGATTCGGTAATAAAAATGCCTGCATGAGTAGGCGTGGCATGCTGCATTATCAGGAAATTCCCAATTTGGGGCTTTCGTTTAAAGTTGAAATGCAGACGCACAATCCCTGGCATGGTAGCCTCGGCAGAATACGCATCCCAGTCTTCGCCCAAACAAGGGATGTCGCCGGTATGTGGAACAATATACCTGTCATTTCGGTCGAACTCCAATGTTTTACTCCATTCATTCGACTGGCCATTACCCACATCAAAAAATATCTTTCCTTCCTCTAAACGGTAGGGCGTTTCTCTGGGATTAAGGGCAATATCCATATAAAGATCGTTCACCCGTAAAACCTCGGCCTGGCCAATAAAAGGTTGTTCCCAGTCAATCGTAACGTTTTTAAGGGTAATATTTTGACAATTGAAGAAAGTGAAGGGCTGCATTTCCTGATGAAAGATCAGGTGGCTGCCGCGCCCGTCGATTACCAGGTTTTTGATATTCTCAAAATGAAACGCACAAACTTTCGGATGTGCATTTAAAGTGTTTGCTTCGTAGTACACCCTGGTTTCGCAACCATCGGGATAAAAATGATAGGTACCGGTGGAGAATACCAGTACTTTTGGCTGATCTGTTTTTAAATCTTCAAGTGCTTTGTAGAAGTGTTTAATGGCATTGTTTTTCCGGGTTTTGTATAAACCGTAATCTTTCAGAAAAATGTATGTGGTGTCGTTTGGAATTTCAGAAGCCGAAGCCTGCAAGGTAACGGTAAACAGCCAAGAAAACAGTATTATTAGAAATCCGGGTCTCATAGTAATTGCTATTTTTTTTGCAAGATACTATTTTGTGGTTTTTCCTTCGTACATCGATTGGAAAACTTCATCAACGGGTTCCCAAAGTTCTATTTTGTTGTTTTCAGGATCCATGATGTGGACAAACTTCCCATACTCATACGTTTCAATTTCATCACAAATGGTTACTCCTGCCTCTTTTAATTCCGCGACCAGTTTTTCAATATTTTCAACCCGATAGTTGATCATAAATTCTTTCTCTGACGGTTCAAAATAGTCAGTGTCCTCTTCAAACGGACTCCAAACCGAATACGCCTTTTCATCCGGCGTGTCCGACTTTCTGAATTCAAATACCGATCCGTATTCGTTTGTTACCAATCCCAGATTTTTGTTGTACCACTCCTTCATCTGTTCGGGATTTTTTGTTTTGAAGAAGATTCCGCCGATGCCTGTTACTTTTTTCATCTTTTAGCTTTTATCATTTAAAAGTAGAACCTATAAAATAGTTCATCACAAATTAGATTTTCCGAAGAAGAAGCAATCTAAAATCCATTACATGATTGCCGGGAATCAGGGTGGCTTGTAAGGTCAGTAATCCCTTTCCTTCTTCTAAGTATATGGTGCCAACTTTTTTTCGGTGAAATTCTTTTACATACCCTTCCATTCGTGGATAAATATCCCTGTCGTCGAGTAATGAAGAATTACAGGCTTCGTTTATTTCGAATTCGAGCTGAGAATCGTTAAAGCTAAGTTTAAGGTTTGAACCGATTTCTTCTTCAGGGCAGGTATAGAACAACTCAATTTCATAATTGCCGCTGGTGAGTACTTCCGCATCGAAGGTAATTTTATCGGTAGTAGCCATCCAGTTCGTTAAATAAGTGCTGTTGGGATATTTGTTTGATCGTTTTATATTGCCGTGGGCAATTGCATCGCGAGCTGGGAGTTGAGTTTGAAAGACACTTGGATGACCGATTGTAAATGGTCGTTTGGCATCTCTGTCCAATTCGCTTGCTACTTCTTTTTGCCAGTTTGTTTTTGCCAAAAGCAGTTGTTGGTATTCATTAGGGTACTTTTCCGAAACGTCGATATGCTGTCCCGGATCATTTTCCATATCAAAAAGCTTATTTTGGTGATCGAGCCTGAATTTCTGATTTCTTAAGCTCAATCTGCCTCCCCAGTAATTATAAATGATCCGATCCTGCCATTCTGTGTCATCATCGGTTAGTAAGGGTTTTATACTGAGGCCATCAAGTGGATTTTTTGTGCGTACTTCTATCCCGGCCAATTCGGCCAGTGTTGGGAGTAAATCTATTCCGCTGGTAATTTCGCTGATTTCTTTACCGGCTCGTAAATTGCCTTCCCATTTTATAATAAGCGGAGAACGTACTCCACCTTCATCGGTTGAGCCTTTTTTCCCTTTCATGTTATCATTCCAGCGAAATCCATTTGGGCCGTTATCCGAAAGATAAAGTATGATGGTATTCTCTGTCAATCCCAATTCTTCAACTTTTTGAGAAATACGACCTACATTCCAATCGATGTTCTCGCACATGGCCAAAGCAGCTTTTGTAAACAGCGTGTCCTCCTTTTCCTTGTCGCGATAAAACATAGCAAGGTTTTTGTTTTTATACTTTTCCCAGAATTTATCGGGGACCTGCATTGGCGAATGAGGTGTGTTAAATGGCAAATACAACAGAAATGGTTTGTCCGCGTTTTCTTCAATAAATTCCAGCCCTTTTTGGGTAAGGTCGTCTATGATAAAACCATCGCCTTTTACAATCTCACCATTATGTTCTAACATAGGGCTGTAATAGTTTCCCCAATGACCGGAACAGAAGCCGTAAAAGTCATCAAAGCCTCTTGAGTTTGGGTGGTAGGGAGCCTGCATGCCGTTGTGCCATTTTCCATAAGCTGCGGTAGCGTAACCGGCATTTTTAAATACTTCGGCGATGGTAGTCTCATCAAGATCCATTCGTTCTCCTCCTGCTCCGGTTGACCAAACACCACTGCGCACATGATAGCGTCCTGTTAACAATTCGGCCCGGGTAGGGGAGCAAACGGCACAAACAAAAAACCGGTCGAAAGTAACGCCGGTTTCAGCCAGCTTATCGATGTTTGGCGTTTCAATGTTTGTATTTCCCTTACAACTTAAATCTCCCCAACCTTGGTCGTCGGCCAAAATAATAATGATATTGGGTTTTGTTTCGTAAGGCTTGTGAGAACAGGATGAAAATAAAAGGGTAAGAAGTATCGATACTGACAGGTTTCTCATTGTTGTTGGTTTAGTTGAAGGCTAAAAATAATTAAACTTTAGAACTAAACCTTTACAATATGAGTGAATTATAATGCTTCGGGATACTTTATAAAATCGTTTTTATTTCAGCTATGTTTGATCGTTTTATCCAGTTCCGATGATCTTCCACTTCTTCCACTTGTTCGTGAATCCAGGTAATATGAAAAGGAATATGGATACCAAAACCGCCCAGTTGCAGTACCGGTTCGATGTCTGATTTATATGAATTTCCGATCATTAGAAAATCTTCCGGAGCAATCTCCAGATGGTTGATGAGCTTTTGGTAGTCTGCCGGTTTTTTATTGCTCATCACTTCCACATGATGAAAGTATTTCTCCAGTTTCGACTTTTTAAGTTTTCGTTCCTGATCAAGCAGATCGCCTTTGGTAGCCACAATTAATTTATAGTCTTTTTGCTGCAAATATTCCAGTGTTTCAATAACGCCGTCGAGCAATTCTACCGGCTGGTTGATCTGTTTTTTACCCAGTTCAATAATTTGCTCTATAATTTCCTGTGGTACTTTATTGCCGGTAATTTTCAACGCCGTCTCAACCATTGAAAGTACAAATCCTTTGGTGCCGTAACCGTATTCTTCCAGGTTTTGTATTTCGATGGTATAAAGCACTTCCATGATTTCGTCAGATGTGCTGAACTCCGAAAGTAGCGCACAAAACATTTCCTCGGTTTCGCGAAAGAATGTTTCGTTTACCCAAAGGGTGTCGTCGGCATCGAAGGCTATTACTTTGAAGTTGGTTTTCATATTTAAGTTTCTCGCTGATTTCGCAGAAGACACTGATTTGGTTTTATCAAAAATCCCGGTTTATAGTGCTAAGTTTACCACTGTAATCCCGGAACCGCCAAAGTCAACATGTTCATCTTTGTAGCTGCGCACCATGGGTTCCGAGCGCAGGTATTCGCGAATAATTTGTCTCAGAATTCCATTCCCTTTGCCATGGAGGATTCGAAGTTGACCCGATTCAAACATTATAGCTTCATCAATAAACGCTGTGATTTTCGAGATTGCTTCATCAGCTCTTTGTCCACGAATATCGATTTCTGGTTTAAAACTCAGGCGGCGTTCAGAGAAACCTTCGCTAAGAACAGATGCCCGTCCACCACGGTTTTTATCCAGCTTTTTAGCTTCGTTATTGCTTATCCGTTCCAGGTTTTTACTTGGTATTGTTGTCATTAGCTGGCCAAAGGCAACCACTGCATTTTTTGCATTAATTTCAATGAGGTCGCCAACGGTATCCTGTCCTTTTAAACGCACTTTATCGCCGGGACGCATTTCTATGCTTTGCTCCAGCTTTTCTTTGCTTACCGGCTTTTTCGACTCATCGGGGCGGTGTTTATTTCGGTTGTCTTCGCGCATGCGCAGTTTCTCCATCTTTTTAGAGATTTGCGAATCGTTGCCCGTTGTTTTACGGTCGATATCCTTTTTCAGATCACCCAATTTTGCCCGTGCTTCTTTTGTTTTTTCCTTATCTGCCTGGGCTTGTTTAATTTCCTGAATGGTGTTTTCAATCCGCTTATTCACCCCTTTCAGTAAAGCATCCGCTTCTTCTTTAGCTTTTTTCAGAATCTCTTTTCGCTGCTTCTGAATTTCCTGCAATTCTGCCTCGTAAGTTTCTGCCGTGTCGTCAATAATCTTTTCCACTTTGCGGATCTTCATTCGCTTGGTTTCCCAGTAGCGTTTGTCGCGGTTAATTTTGCGCAGGTTACGGTCGAAATCAATGTGGTCTTTTCCCACTTTTTCTGTAGCATGCTCCAAAATATCTTCGGGTAATCCTATTTTCCTTGCAATCTCAAAAGCAAATGAACTGCCCGGTTTGCCAATATCCAGTTTGAAAAGCGGATTCATATTTTGTGAATCGTAAAGCATAGCACCGTTTATAATTCCTTCGGCCGACGAAGCAAAGTGTTTCAGGTTGGTGTAGTGTGTGGTAATCACACCAAAAGTACCCAGTTCTGTCAACTTCTCCAGAATTGACTCGGCAATGGCTCCACCCAGCATAGGTTCGGTTCCGGTACCAAATTCATCAATCAGGATCAGCGTTTTTTCGTTACAATTGCGCACAAAATGTTTCATGTTCATCAGGTGCGAACTGTAGGTACTCAGGTCGTTTTCCATCGATTGCTCGTCGCCGATATCAATAAAAAGTTGTTCGAAAACACCTGTTTTACTGGCTTCGTTTACCGGGATAAGCAACCCACATTGCAACATGTATTGCAGCAGCCCGGTTGTTTTCAGGCACACCGATTTACCTCCGGCGTTTGGTCCCGAAATCAACAGGATATGTTTTTCGTCGGTGAGTTTTATATCGAGCGGAACAATTTTGCGGTTTTCCTTTTTTAATGTTTTTAAAAGCAGTGGATGAATGGCGTGATACCATTCGATTATTGGTTCCTCTTTAAATTCAGGGCGGATGGCATCAAATTCAACCGCCAGCAATGCTTTTGCCCGAATAAAATCCATTTCGCCAAGGAAATCATACGAGGAAGCCAACTCTTCCAGGTAGGGACGAATATCGTTTGCAAAATTGGTGAGTATTTTAATGATCTCGCGGCGTTCGGCGTATTCCAACTCGCGGATCTCGTTGTTCATTTCTACGATTTCGTTGGGCTCAACATACGATGTTTTTCCGGTTGCTGACTCGTCGTAAACAATACCTTTTAGTTTGCGTTTATTGGCCGCAGCAACAGGAATAACAGCACGTCCATCGCGGATTGAAACCGACGCGTCTTCTTCCACCCAGCCATTTTTTTGCGCTTGTTTTAAAATGGCATGCAAACGTTTCGACATGTTCGACTGCATATTTAAAATACTGCGGCGCGTTTGTGCCAGCTCTGGCGATGCATTGTCGCGGATCTTGCCAAATTTATTGATGATTACATCAATGCGGTCGTATATGTATGGAAACACCTGCACCCGCGATGTTTTCTGTTTTAGAATAGGGAAGGCTTCTTCTTCCTGTTTCGAAAAGAAATTAACAATGGCTCGTACCGATTCCAGCGAACGTTTCAAATCAAACAGTTCTTCGGGCTCCAGGAAACGACCTTCCAGTCGGATTTTTTGTAAAGCCTCGCGCAGATCGTAAAAATGTGTGGCCGGGAAACTGTCGAACTCACGGATAATGCGGCAAAACTCATTAACCTCATGCAATTGTAACAAAATGGTGTCGTACGAAGTTTGAAAATGCATTTCCTGCACCCATTCGTCTCCCATGGTGCTGATGCACTTGTTGGTGAGCATCTCACGAATGCGGTCGAAACCAATTTTTGCCTCGAAATTATTTGGATAAATGTTTTGCATAGCCTTTTCTTAATCAGCTGCAAAAATAGTGTTAGGAGTTTAGAGTACAAAGTTTTTCACCAGCAGACTTTTGAGAGGCAATTTGGGATGAATAGATTTCTAATTAACAGCACTTAAAACTACATGTTTAATCTGCTGCCGGTTATAAGTATAAGTGATGTGAATTAATCCATCAGTTGTTTGAATAATACACGGATAACTGAATTCACCTTCCGGTTCATCTTCTAAATGCATATTGTTTTCCCACGATTTTCCATCGGTGGAATAATAAAGATCGAGTTTGTTTCGTCCGGCCTCCCACGAATTGCCACTTGGCAGCGGATTGTTTACCAGCAATTTTGATCCCGATTGCAGCGTGATCGCATCAATTCCCGAATTGGGATGGGGGATTGTTGTTGGCTGAACTTCCGACCATGTTTTTCCTTCATCACTCGACCAGCTCTCCATAACAACATTTTGGTTGCTTCTTAAAAGTGCCTGAATTCGTTGATCGGAATAAACAAGCAAAGTGGGTTGTATAACTTTTACAGAGTCGGGTGAAGGAATGGCTATTATTGTCCAGGTCTGTCCACCGTCTGTTGATCGCTCAATGTGCGCTTTCCAAAGTTCGTGCGTTTCTTCGGTGCTTGATGGGCTGAGAATCACACCCGACGACAGTTGAATCGGTTTATTCCGGATCGGACCAAGAATTCCTTCCGGTAATTTTTCAGGTGACGACCATGATTTCCCTTCGTCAGACGAATGCATTACCATTCCCCACCAATCGTTTGGGCTGGGGCCGACTTTATAGAATAGATCAATTTGATTGTTTGCACTTCTGAACAAAACCGGATTCCACGTTGGGAACGACGTTGTATCAGCTTTGCCGTCAGCTACTTTTTGTGGTTTTTGCCTTTGTCCGTGTTCAAAAGCAGCTGTGTATATGCTAACCTCCGGATGTCGTTCGTACGGACCTCCAAAAAACGATACCAAAAGCCCGTTCTCAGTTTCAATAATTGTTGAGGCATGGCACTGGGCATATTGCGTTGTATCGGAAATGTAGCTTTCGGAAACAAGCTTGAAGTTTATGCTATTCTTTTGGTGGCAACTCGTAACTAGTAGAAGAAGAAAACTAAGTGACAGGATTGATCTATTCATAAATCAAATGTCGTAATTTTCTTCATATTGAAAAAGGATGTCATCTATATGAAAGATGACATCCTTTTCTGTTAATAAAACCAAGGATGTTTTTTTATTACACTATCCTTTTGGTACTTTCTCTCCCGGGAAACGTTTGCCATATTCCACCCAGAATAATTTTACCTCACTCTTCATTTCTTTTGAAAGAGAGAGGATACCGATAAGGTTAGGAATGGTCATTAAGGCAATGGTAATTCCCGATAATGTCCAGATAATTGTTGTGTCGGTAAACGACGCCAAAAAGAATCCGATTACATAAACCACACGGTACCAAACTTCGGCTTTAACGCCAAATAAATAGGTAACTGCACGGCCACCGTAATACGACCAACTGATGGCAGTTGAGAAAGCAAACATCAACAGGCCGATTGAAACAATGTATTTTCCGTAGTCGCCAAACCAGCTGCGCGTAAAGGCAATGGTGGTAAGCGGCGCACTGTGCATCAACGATTTTCCATCCAGAGCCAGACCCTTTGGGTTCGGGCTGTCGGGACTTCTGTCGATCTTTCCGCCGGTAACTTTTATTTCACCCGAATAAGGCTGATTATCCACAAAAACGCGAATGTCTTCGGCTACCGAACGGGCGTGCAAAATTGTTGGTTGGTCGATAATTTCTCCGTTCTGCACCTGGAGACTATTGTTGAACATGGGCAAATCAGCTTTCCCAACCAGATAGTTATGTAACTGATGTACATCGCTTTCTATGGCTTCCGAATAGTTTCCGTCGAGCACAACAATATCGGTTTCCTGAAAAAGGTTCTGGTGTTTCTCCGTCCAAACGCCCGACGATAACAGTACCAGTCCGGTTAAAGAACAAATGATAATGGTATCAATAAATGGTTCCAGTAATGCAACCAAACCCTCAGAAACCGGCTCGTGTGCACGTGCAGCGGCGTGGGCGATTGGCGCCGATCCCTGACCTGCCTCGTTCGAGAACAATCCACGGTTTACACCCCGGTTAAAAGCAAAAGCAATGCTTCCACCTAAAAAGCCGCCAACAGCTGCCGAACCGTTAAAAACGTCTCCGAAAATGGCAACAATAGACGGTATAATATTATCGTAATTGTAAGTGATTACAGCCATCGCACCGATAAAATAAACGATGGCCATCAGCGGTACCAGTTTCGAGGTAACATTGGCAATACGTTTAATTCCGCCAACAATTACCAGCCCAAGCAATACGGCCAAAACACCGCCAGTTACCATGTGGTTGATGCCAAAAGTCTCGAACAGCGAGTTGGAGATACTGTTAATTTGTGGGAGGTTTCCGGTACCAAACGATGAAAGGATGGTTGCAACAGCAAAAAGTCCTCCGAGCAAAGTTCCGGTTTTTAAAATTTTATTGTTTTTTAAGGGAATGTTCAGGCGTTTTTTCATGAAATACATGGGACCCCCGGCAATTGTTCCGTCGGCAGCTTTGTCGCGGTATTTGTGCGACAGCGTAACTTCCACAAACTTGGTGGTCATACCCAATGCTGCCGTCATCAGCATCCAGAAAAGTGCTGCCGGCCCGCCCAGGTGAATGGCCAGTGCCACCCCTGCAATGTTTCCGGTTCCCACTGTTCCCGACAAGGCTGTTGTTAAGGCCTGAAAGTGCGAAGTGTCGCCTACGTCGCCTTCTTTGTCGAATTTTCCCCTTACAATTCGCAGCGAATGTTTTAGGTAACGGAACTGTGGGAATTTCAGGTAAATGGTAAAAAAGATACCCGTTCCGAGTAATAAAAATACAAACCATTGCGAGCCTCCAATATGGCCGTCGATGGTCGAAAGAATCTCATTGAGTTTGTTCATTATTTGCAGTTTTTTTATACGTTGAATTGTTATTTCAAAAGGTAACTTTTGAAACCCGCATCGCCCAACACCTTGCTTCGGATAGAAGGCATTATTGTATGCTCGTTTCAAAAATTGAGCTAAAAATAGCAATACTGTTCAATTTGCTAAAAAATGAGGGTTTTTATTTTTAAAATGTTATTAAATCCTGAGAAAGGTCATCTTTTGTGGCGGTGTGTCGGACGGGATGGGGCAGATCATGATTTGAAGCCTGCTTTTCAAATTCTTTTTAAAGAATATCGAAACCGATTGGTTTTTGTCGTAATTTCGCGTAAACAACTTAAAAAGCAATTAATCATGTTACCAAAGTTTTTATTAGCCGACAATTCGCAGGAAACTCCTGATACTATTTTTGTGGTTCACACCGAAACACCACGTTTTATTGTAGAAGCAGATATCGATGATTTCTGGAACAACCAGGAAATTCATTGGATGGATGGCGAGCCGGGAGACGAAAAGTTGATTTCGGAGTTGGTTGAAGCAGCGGAAGAGTTTTTGGAAAAGGAGTTTGAAAACGAAGAACTACTGGCAGAAGACGACGAGGAGTAGATTAAAATGTGCTGATTAATTCAGCAAGAGATAAATTGAATTGCAATGGCAGCAGATCGTTTATATCGTTCGCGAAACAGAGTGCTGGGTGGTGTTTTGGCGGGTTTCGCCGAATACTTCTCGATTGATGTAGTTTTGGTTCGACTGATTTATGTGCTGCTATCGCTTTTCTCTGCCGGATTTCCAGGCTTGTTGGTTTATATTATTTTCTGGATTGTAACGCCTGAAAAACCCGTTAATCCGTATAATTCGGAAACTACTTCGTAAGCTCTTCAAACGAAAGATCCATTAACGGAAAATCTTCCCAGCCGACAAAATCAAAATGCCACCATTCAGAAGAAATCACTGAAAATCCAAAATGAGACATAACGCCAATTAAAATGGTGCGGTTCTGGATAGCTACTTCCGGCAGATCGGTATAATCAGAATGCGCTTTTTCAGAAAAATCATCAAATGCTGTGGGCATTTCAAGTTCTTGCTTGGTAGTTAAATTCACCAACGAAACATCAACAGCACAACCCCGGTTATGGCGGGAGCCGGTTTTCGGGCTGGCAACAAAATCGGGATCAGGGTACACCTCATAAAACTTAAGTGTTGCGGCATACGGACGATAGGCATCGTAAACTTTTAAGCCAAGATTTAGTGATGCCAGCGAATCCTGTACCAATTTTAAAGCCGCTGCCACAGGTTTTCGAGCAAAGGCTTTTGGCGATTGGTAAATTACTTCTTTCGTAAAATTATTGTTGGTGGCGTAACGAATGTCGAGCACCACATTGTTTAGCTTCTTTTCCAGGTCAACCAATTCCATTTCCGGATTTTCTGCAACCTGAGTTTTGTATTCTTTTACCGTATTTAAAAGTGGCAGATTATATGGATTCCGGTGGTTGCTAGTGCTTTTTGAAGCGCACGAAAACAGAAAGGCACTCAAGAAAAGAAGAGCAAGTATTTTGGTCGTTCTTTTCATTTATTCCTGTTCAACTCCTTTTAATGATAACTGAATACGTTTGCGTGGAATGTCCAATTCTTTCACCCGCACTTTTACGTGTTGATGCAATTTTACAATTTCGTTGGGATCGGAAATAAAACGATCGGCCATTTCCGAAATATGTATCAGTCCTGACTCTTTAATACCCACGTCAACAAAAGCCCCAAACTTGGTAATGTTGTTCACAATTCCGGGTAGTACCATGTCAACCTGCAAATCGGTGATGTTGAAAATACCATCGGCAAATTCAAAAATCTTGATTGGTTTTCGTGGATCGCGGCCCGGTTTTAGTAACTCATTTTTTATGTCGGTTAGGGTAGGGAGGCCTACTTCGGCTGTCACATAATTTTTAAAGTCAATTTTCGAGATCAGCTCTTCATTTCTGATCAGGTCTTTTACCTCGCATTTAAGGTCTTTGGCAATTTTCGACACGATATTATACGATTCCGGATGCACTCCTGAGTTATCCAGTGGATTTTTTGCATCAGGGATACGTAAGAATCCGGCAGCCTGTTCAAAAGCTTTTGGCCCCATTCGCGGTACTTTTTTCAGGGCATCGCGCGATTCGAATATGCCGTTTTCTTTTCGGAAAGTGGTAATGTTTTCGGCCAACTGCGGGCCAAGCCCCGAGATGTAAGTTAGCAGGTGTTTGCTTGCGGTATTTAAATTTACGCCAACCGAATTTACACTGAGTTCAACCACTGAATCGAGACTGCTTTTCAAATTTTTCTGATCAACATCGTGCTGGTACTGTCCAACGCCAATACTTTTTGGATCGATTTTTACCAGCTCGGCCAGTGGATCCATCAAACGGCGGCCAATTGAAATGGCTCCACGCACGGTTACATCATACTGCGGAAATTCCTGGCGGGCAACTGATGAGGCGGAATACACCGAAGCACCATCTTCACTCACCACATAAACACGCACTTCGCGATTGTAACGTAGCTTTTTGATAAAAGCTTCAGTTTCGCGGCTGGCCGTTCCGTTTCCAATGGCAATGGCATCAATTTGGTACACTTCCACCATCGAAGAAATTTTTTTGGCCGCCATCTTTTTTTCTTCCTGAGGTTTGTGCGGGTAAATGTTTTCGTTGTGTAACAGGTTTCCCTGTTCATCCAAACAAACTACTTTACAGCCTGTGCGGTAACCGGGATCGATGGCAAGCGTTCGTTTTTGCCCCAGTGGTGGAGCCAATAGCAACTGTTTCAGGTTTTCGGTAAAAACGTTTATCGCTTCGGTATCGGCTTTTTCTTTCGATAATTTGGCGAATTCCGTTTCAATCGACGGCCGGATGAGGCGTTTCAAACTGTCTTTTACGGCAAGTGCTACCTGCTCCGCGCTGTCGTTGTTTCCTTTTACAAAAAAACGTTCGAGGTTTTCCAGTACCCGCTCTTCGTCCGGCGAAATGGAAACACGCAGAAATCCTTCGTTTTCGCCACGGCGCATGGCCAGCAAACGGTGCGAAGGACACTTTTTCAGCGGTTCGCTCCAGTCAAAATAGTCGCGGTATTTAGCTGCCTCTTCTTCTTTTCCTTTTATAAGTTTTGATGTGATGTAAGCTCCAAGATCAAAACCTTTTCGAACAATATTCCGGGCACGTTCGTTTTCGCTTACCCACTCGGCAATTATATCGCGGGCCCCTGAAAGTGCTTCTTCTACTGAAGGTACTTCGTCGTTTAAAAACTGGTTGGCCCGGTATTCAGGATCTCGCTCCAGCTGTTTCATTATAATCTTTGCCAATGGCTCCAGGCCTTTTTCGCGGGCGATGGTGGCTTTGGTGCGGCGCTTCGGTTTGTAGGGCAGGTAAATATCCTCCAGTTCAACCGAATCAAAACAATCTTCGATTCGCGATTTAAGATCCGGGGTCAACTGTCCCTGTTCATCAATGGTCTTTAGTATTGTTTCCTTGCGTTTGGCAAGTTCTGCATATTTATCATTTTGCTCTTTAATTTGAAGCACCTGCACTTCGTCGAGACTGCCGGTGCGCTCTTTTCGGTAGCGCGAAATAAATGGAACAGTAGCTCCTTCATTCAGCAGATTTATGGTGTTTAAAACCTGAGTAGTATTCAATCCCAGGTTACGGGCAATAAGATCTATGGTTTTGTTTTGCATATTTCGTTTTCTTGAATCGCAAAGGTAGACAAGGAACTTTTCATTTCAAAAGAAGATGACAAAACAAAAAAACCACCCGGGGGAAACCGGGTGGTTAAGCAGTTAACTAAAAAATTTACGCTATTTCCGTAAAGTAAAAATATGATCTTTAAAATCATCAGTTACTACAACGCGGTATTCACCGCTCGATAAGTTCGATATGTCGTAGCATTTATGTATCGTTAATTTTTTACCCAGGTTATACCCGTTTACGTGTTCGCCGTTTTTATAAATGTTCAGGAAAACACCTTTTTTTGCTGTATTTAAAAATGAAATATTCAGCTTATCGTCATCAAGTTGCATATACGGTTCGTACAAATGTTGTACATTCTCGGTGCTAATTTTATTGTCACCAACCGTTATTTTGTTGTTTAAACTTTGGTTGCCGTAATTAATACAAATGCAGTAAGTGCCATCGCCTAATGTCGAAAAATCAAGATTTTCGTTGTAACTGGCTAGCTTTTTTGTGGCTTTGTGAAAGAATACGATCGAGTTGTTTTCATTGGTAACCGTAATTTCGAAAGTTTTGGGAACGTTGGAGTTGAATGCCAGCAGGGCAGTTTCATTTCCATTTTGCGAAATCTCCATTTTCGGGAGATCAGTGGCACTTGCATCTACCGCTGCTACAGCGAATAATACAAACATTGTTAAAAATAAGATCTTTGTTTTCATGTTGCGCTTTTGGATTATTGATTGCAAAAATAAATAAAGACATAAAAGTCTTTAATGCAATTTACAACTATTGTATCTTAAATACAATGGTTGGTGGAATATTATTTCTATGAAAACCAGATTGTTAGGTTGGAAAAACCTCGATTTAGCGAGGTTGCTAAAACAAATGTTTAAAAAGGCAGGGGAGTGGCGGAAATAAAAAACCGCTCTGCACAGTTAATGCAGAGCGGTTTCATGTTAAGTTATTGGTAACTAATCTAGAAACTCAGGCCAATTGTAAAATTGGTACACGGAAGTTTCGATTTTTTCTCGGCCCCCATTGTATCCGAAAACTCCGCATCAACGTATTGTTGCAGATAAGTGCCGGGATAATCATCGCTTTCCAATTCAGAGCTGATGGTGTTAAACTCCACACCAAGCATCAATATTCCGTATCGAATGTTTAACCCGGTTGAAAATCCAAAATCCGCCTTTCCCAGAAAAAAATCTTCGGCATCGTCAATCATATCCGAATAATAGATTACCGCTCCCGTAGCCCATGCGAAATCTAATTTTGTGTAAACATCGAATTCTAATTTATCGACCGGACTGTAAGTGAATGATGGACCAATTTTCGATCCGGCACGAAGAATTCCCAGGCTCCCGCCATCCACATCATCTTCATTCGCATAATTGTGGAAAACGGTATACAGGTAGTCGACATTTATCCCAAGCGCCATATCATTGCGGTTTATAATGCGTTTCATTAGAAAAATCGATCCCAATTCAAAATTGGCTCCTGCCTTTGAAGTAATACCCAGGTCATTCCAGTCTTGTTCTTCCAATCCGAATTGTTTCCACGAAGGACTTGAATAGCCGAAACGAAAATAGAATTGATTGTCAAGGTATTGTCCAAAGCTGATGATGGACACAAGAATAAGAATTACAGTGAAAGTTGCTTTTTTCATGTTGATAGTAAATTTTAATATATGGTTAAACTCAAAAGCGTATTTGTCCTGAAATAAAACTTTGCGTTTACAAGTTATGATAATCTGAGTAAATATGAAAATAGAAATTTTAACAAGAGTTTTGTGGCCGTTTTTTAGAAATCAAAAATGCTTTTTCTTTTTGCTTCTATTTCCTTTCATCTTTTGTGTTGTTTTTGCTATTTTTGCACCTCATTTTCAAAAAGAAGTAAAAGCATGTTTGATAATTTAAGCGACAGGCTGGAGAAGTCCTTCAAACTACTGAAAGGGCAGGGGAAAATTACCGAGATCAATGTGGCGGAAACGCTAAAAGATATTCGTCGTGCGTTGTTGGATGCCGACGTTAACTTTAAAATTGCCAAAAAATTTACCGACGACGTAAAAGTCAAAGCTTTGGGGCAGGATGTTTTGTCTGCCGTAAAACCGGGGCAGATGATGGTAAAGATCGTAAAAGACGAGCTGGCAGAATTGATGGGAGGTACTTTTGCCGATATCAAGCTTGAGAATAAACCGGCAGTAATTCTGATGTCGGGTTTACAAGGTTCGGGTAAAACAACTTTCTCCGGGAAGCTGGCAAATATGCTGAAAAGCAAAAAAGGCCGTCATCCGCTGTTGGTGGCATGCGACGTTTATCGTCCGGCTGCAATCGATCAGTTGAAAGTTCTGGGCGAGCAGATCAATGTTCCGGTTTATACCGAAGAAGGAAACATGGATCCGGTTAAAATTGCCAAGGCTGCAATCCAGCATGCAAAAGCCAATGGCAACGATGTGGTTATTGTGGATACCGCCGGTCGTTTGGCAGTCGATGAGCAGATGATGAACGAGATTTCTGCGGTGAAGAAAGCAATCAATCCGGATGAAATTCTGTTTGTTGTTGACTCAATGACCGGTCAGGATGCCGTAAACACCGCAAAAGAATTTAACGACCGCCTCGATTTCGACGGTGTTGTTCTTACCAAACTCGATGGTGATACGCGTGGTGGTGCTGCATTATCAATTCGTGCAGTGGTTGAAAAGCCAATTAAGTTTGTGGGTACCGGCGAAAAAGTTGATGCACTCGACGTTTTCCACCCCGATCGTATGGCCGACCGTATTTTGGGAATGGGTGATATTGTTTCGCTGGTTGAAAAAGCCCAGGAACAATTTGATGAAGAAGAAGCAAAACGCCTGCAGAAAAAACTGCAGAAAAATACATTTGATTTTAACGACTTCCTGAAACAGATTAACCAGATTAAAAAGATGGGTAACCTGAAAGATGTGATGGGAATGATTCCGGGCATGGGAAAAGCGTTAAAAGGGATGGATATTGATGATGATGCATTTAAGCACATCGAAGCCATTATTTACTCGATGACACCTGCTGAGCGGGAAAATCCATCGTTGATTAACGGAGGTCGCAGAAAGCGTATTGCCAGCGGTTCAGGGACGGATGTTCAGGAAGTAAACCGTTTGCTGAAACAGTTTAGCGAAACACGTAAAATGATGCGTATGGTGTCGCAGGGGAAAAACGTTCAGCGCATGATGTCCGGTATGCAGGGACAGGGGCGAAAATTTTAGTCACTGGTCATTGGTCATTAGAAAGTGGCAAGTAACCACTGACGATTAAAAAACGTAATTGAAGTTTTGTAATAATAACTTGGCGTTATTAGCGCCTTTGCGAGAAATTAAACAATATGAATTTGATCGACGGAAATAAAGTTGCTGCTGAAATCAAGCAGGAAATAGCAGAAGAGGTTAAACAAATAATCGACAACGGAGGAAAACAACCTCATTTGGCAGCTATTTTGGTTGGTCATGATGGTGGTAGCGAAACCTATGTTGCTTACAAAATTAAAGACTGTGAAGCGGTAGGTTTTAAGTCTTCGCTGATTCGTTATGAAGACGATGTAACCGAAGAAGAATTACTTGCCAAGGTTGAGGAATTGAACAACGACGACGATTTGGATGGTTTTATTGTTCAGTTGCCACTGCCAAAGCATATTTCGGAGCAAAAAGTAATCGAAGCCATCGATCCGAAAAAAGATGTTGATGGATTTCATCCGATAAACGTTGGACGTATGGTAATTGGTTTGCCATCGTTTGTTTCGGCAACTCCATACGGAATTGTTGAATTGCTGAAACGTTACAACATTGAAACCAGCGGTAAAAACTGTGTGGTTTTGGGCCGTAGTAATATTGTTGGTCGCCCGATGAGTGTATTGATGTCGCAAAAGGCGATTAACGCCACAGTAACCGTTGCACACAGCCGTACAGCTAACCTGAAAGAGGTTTGTGCCAATGCCGATATTTTAATCGTTGCGATGGGGGTTCCTGAGTTCGTAACCGCCGACATGGTTAAAGAAGGAGCTGTTGTAATCGACGTGGGTACTACACGCGTAAAATCAGATAAAACAAAATCGGGATGGAAACTGAAAGGCGATGTTTTATATGATGAGGTAGCTCCAAAATGTTCTTACATTACACCGGTTCCTGGTGGAGTAGGACCGATGACACGTACGTCGCTGCTGTTAAATACTTTGCTGTCGGCAAAAAAAGAGATCTATAAATAAACCGATATAAATTATTGAGAAAGGGAACACATCGTTGTTCCCTTTTTTTATGCTGTTTACCAAATACTTAGATTTGGAAATTTGTTTGTAGAACCAATATAAATAGCATTTTTTGCCATCGAATAAAACTGCTACGTGACAGTTTCTGAATATTTCTCAAATATTTTTCTATTTTTGAAACCTGACTAAGTCAAAAAACCAAAATATTGAAGAATGGAAAGTGGTGATACTAACGAGGGAGCTAAGTTTAAAGACAGCAAATTCAAGCAAGAGATTCATTCAAAAGTTATTCGTGCAGGAAAGAGAACTTATTTTTTCGATGTAAAAAGCACTCGAAACGATGAGTACTACTTAACCATTACCGAAAGCAAAAAGCGCTTTGGTGAAAACGGTAAATATTCGTACGAGAAACACAAAATCTTTTTATACAGGGAAGACTTCACCAAGTTCATAGAAAGTCTGCAGGAAGTGGTTGAATATATTCACGGCAAACAACCTGAAGATGTGCGTGATGAAGCAGAGCCACAGACTGATACAGAGGAAGTTGCTGAAGAGGAAGAAGTTCCGGTTAAAGACTACACCAACGTAGAGTTCGAGGATATTTAAGCCATAAGTTTTTACCCCAACTCGCTTAATTCCAGCCAACGTAATTCTTTTTCGTCGAGCTGCGATTTCATGTCGTCTAATTGCAACGATTTTTCGTATAATTCATCGTGGTTAAGATTACCTGAATTGAGTAATTCTTCCAATTCGCCTATTTGCTCTTCCAGTTCCGGGATTTCGTTTTCCAGCTGCTCAAACTCACGTTTTTCCTTAAACGATAATTTCTTTTTTGTTTGCGGTTGAGAAGGTTTTGCCGCAGCTTCCGATTTTGCTTTTGCTTCGGCTTTCTTTTTGGCTTCTACTTTTGCCTTTTGTTGCTCCTCTTCTTCCACTTTGTTACGGTAAACGGTATAATTACCCGGGAAGTCAGTAATCGCTCCTTCGCCCTCAAAAACAAAAAGGTGATCCACTATTTTATCCATAAAAAAGCGGTCGTGCGAAACCACTACCACACAACCGGCAAACGACTGAAGATAATCCTCCAGCACGTTCAGTGTCATAATATCCAGATCGTTGGTAGGCTCATCAAGGATCAGGAAATTCGGGTTTTGCATCAACACCGTGCAAAGATACAGCCGGCGCTGTTCGCCACCGCTCAGCTTTTCAATATAGTTGTATTGCGTTTCCGGCGGGAATAGAAAGTGCGTCAGCATTTGGGTGGCGCTCATTTTCGAACCATCCTCAAAATGAATGAATTCTGCAATTTTCTGTACCGCTTCAATTACTTTTTCCTGCGGATCGAAAGCAATTCCATCCTGGCGGTAGTAGCCAAATTTTATCGTTTGGCCAATTTCAATAGCACCCGAATCGGGAGTTAATGATTGGGTTAAAAGGTTAAGGAAAGTTGACTTTCCGGTACCGTTCTTACCCACAATTCCCACTTTCTCGAAGCGCTGAAATTTATATGAAAAATCTTCGATCAGTTTAACGCCGGGAAATGATTTTGAAATGTGCTCCAACTCGACAATCTTTTTACCCAAACGTGCCGATTTTACGCTCATTTCCACCTTGTCATCGCGAATATTCTGCGAGGCTTTGTCTTTCAGTTCCTGAAACGCATCGACGCGATATTTTGCTTTATGGCTTCTTGCTTTTGGCATGCGGCGCATCCACTCAATTTCGGTGCGCATTAGGTTTTTAGCTTTGGAAATGCTGGCCTGTTGCATGGCAATACGTTCGTCGCGCTTTTCTAAAAAGTACGAGTAATTGCCCTGGTAACGGTAAATCTGGTTGTCCTCCATTTCGATGATCTCGTTACAGACACGATCAAGAAAATAGCGGTCGTGGGTTACCATCAACAAAGTCGATTTTGTTTTTCCAAGATAAGCTTCCAGCCATTCAATCATTTCCAGATCGAGGTGGTTGGTAGGCTCGTCTAGAATCAGCAAGTCGGGTTGGTTGATCAGCACTTTTGCCAGTGCCAGTCGTTTTTGCTGCCCTCCGGAAAGTTCTGCAACTTTTTGCTCCAGGAAACTGATCTTCAGCTCTGTCAGGATCTGCTTAATTTCCACTTCAATGGCCCATGCATTCAGCTCGTCCATTTTGGCCGAAATAGCAGTGATTTCATCCTGTTTGTTGTGAGCCACGGCCAGCTCAAAAGCTTTTACCGTTTTTATCTTTTCGTTGTCGCTTTCAAAAACTTCTTCAATAACCGTGTTAGTTGGATTCAAGTCAGGAATCTGCTCGAAGTAGCCCATTTTAACATCGTTAGTGAGTGTGATCACTCCCTCGTCAGGCGATTCTTTTCCGGCCAGAAGATCGAGCAGGGAAGATTTTCCTGTTCCGTTTTTGGCGATAAGGGCAACTTTAGCACCTTCAAAAACAGTGAAGGAAATATTTTCGAAAAGCATTAACTCTCCCCAACGTTTCGAGAGGTTTTCAGCTTGTAAAAATGGTTTCATGATTTACGATTTGTTTTGCGAAGAATCGTCTTTTTGTTCTTCTTGTATGGCCACGCTGTCTTTGTAATCAAACAACATATTCAGGAAAGTAGGAATGTTTTTGGCTGTGGCACTGTTTGGCGAATTGCTTAAAATTGCAATGCCAATGTCTTCCTGGTCGCAAATGGCAATTTCAGCTTTATAGCCCAAAACATAACCACCGTGGTAGGCAATTTCGCGACCTTTGTAATCTACAATTCGCCAGCCGATACCATAGCGTTTTGATTTTACATCGCGGCCCCAACTTTTGAAATAGGAGCGGTTTAGTGGCGAATTTACCTGTGGCGTAAAAACAGTTTGACGCGCTTTTGTATCGAATAGCTCTGAATTGTCGTCGGTTAAAGTGCACAAAAAATGGCCAAGGTCGGAGATACTGGCGTTAACACCGGCTGCCGGAGCAGTTGTGTAATAACGGTCGTTAAGACGCATTGGGCTGTAATGATTGTGCCCGCGATTGTAATGCGGATATGCCTTGTTATTGTTGTTTTTAAAATCTTCAAAATTCACCGAAGCATCGGCCATCCCAAACGGTTGAAACAGTTTCTCTTTAATCACCGACTCAAAAGTTTTCTGTGTTTTTGCACAGGTAATCGGATCGTAAATACTGTAAACCACATTTTGGTAGCCATAATTTTGCCCGGGAGCAGCAGTCAAATCCACCTGGTCTAAGCGCTCAATAATCTTTTCCAAGGGCACTTTGTCTTCTACCATTAAATCGTAAGCGTGTGGAATCAAACCCGAAGTGTGGCTCAGTAAATGACGAACGGTAAGTTGGTTCGTGTATTCCGGATTTTTTAGTTTAAAATCGGGGAGGTAGTCAACAATGCGGTCGTCGAGTTTTACAATATTTTCTTCATCAAGAATTCCTGCTAAAACTCCGGTTACCGATTTTGAAACCGAAGCCAGTCGAAAGACAGTATTTTCGTTCACCGGATTTTTCTCTCCGGCTTTTCGAACGCCAAAACATTTCACCAGCGCTATTTTTCCTTTGTAGGTAATTACCGCTGCCGCTCCAACAGTTCCTGATTCTTTTAAATTTTGTTCGAGTAAACTATCGAAACGTGTAAGTGTATTTTCAATCTCAACAACGGGATTGTACTCGGGCTCAACAACAACAACTTCCTGTTTGGCTTGTGCTTCTGCCTTTTCCGTTCCAACAAACGACTGTAATTTGAAAGCCAGAATTGCCAACCCAACTACCACCACAACTACGTAAATTCTTCTCTTCAAAACGATTCCTCCTTCACAATTTCAACAAAAATAGAATTTATCTGCTTGATTTTTAGGTGAAGTGGAATTTTCTGGACATTTTTTATTCACTGCTTAGTATTAATAACCATTGAAACGGAAAAAGCCGGTATGAACCGGCTTTTTATTTTGCTGTTTAATTATTACTTAAAACCATTTCTTGTAAGGAGGAGAAACGATGCTTAAGCAATTCATTAAATAGGACTGCAGAGTTTTATTTTTGTTACACGATTTGAGAAAAAAAATCATTTATTTTTGAAAAAAATTAAAAAATGAGAAAAAAAGAACTCTTTGAATACATAATAGATTATTTTGAAAAATCAATGCCAATTGCCGAAACAGAGCTCGATTACGGGAATCCGTTTGAGTTGATTGTTGCAGTAATTTTATCGGCTCAATGCACGGATAAACGGGTGAATCAAATTACTCCCGAATTACTGAAACGTTTTCCGACACCCTACAAAATGGCAGAAGTGGAGCCGGCAGAAGTTTTTGATTACATAAGAAGTTGCTCGTATCCAAATAATAAAGCGAAACACCTGGTTGGAATGGCGCAAAAGCTTATTGAATTATTTGATGGAGAAGTTCCGAGCGATGTTGACGACCTGCAAAAGCTACCCGGTGTTGGACGAAAAACGGCAAATGTAATTGCATCAGTAGTTTATAATAAACCGGCGCTGGCTGTTGATACGCATGTTTTTAGAGTTGCCGCTCGTATTGGTTTAAGCACGAACGCAAAAACACCTTTGGCGACCGAGATGCAGTTGATGAAATACATTCCAGAAGAACTGGTACCAAAAGCTCACCACTGGCTGATTCTGCACGGGCGTTACACATGTTTGGCCCGCAAACCCAAGTGTGAGAAATGCGGATTAACCGAAGTGTGTAAGTTTTATAAAAAGGAAGTAATGAAGTAATTTTTACGTACTCGATTCTAACTCTTTAGCAGTTTCCTGAATTATTGCCCAGGCATTTTTTACATGTTTTTCTTCGATGTGCGTTTGCCCGATATTCATGCGCAAAACAACTTGCCCGTTTAATTTCGTGTGGGTGAAAAAGATCTTTCCGGATTCATTGATGGTGCTCATCAGTTTCAGGTTGAAAGTATCGTCCGATTTGTGGCGGAAGCAAACCATATTCATTGTTGTCGGAACAACTATTTCAAAGTCTTGCGAATCTTTTACCCAGTTTTCAAATTCGTTGGCCAATCGAACATGTTCTCGAATAAGATATTGAAGTCCTTCAACGCCGTAGTGGCGGATTACAAACCACAATTTTAATGCCCTGAAACGTCTGCCCAGTTGAATATGCCAGTCGCGGTAATCAAACACTTCGCCCGATTCGGTGGCTTTGTTTCGTAAATATTCCGGAAGAATGGAAAAGGTATTGATTAGTTCGTTTCGGTTGGCTACCCAAAAAACATTACAGTCGAAATTCGTAAACATCCACTTATGAGGATTAAAACTGTAACTGTCCGCCAATTCAACGCCATCAGCTAAATGTCGGAATTCCGGACAAAGCATGGCTGTTCCCAGAGATGCTGCATCAATATGGAACCAACATTTTTCCTGTTTGCAGATCTTTCCGATTTCGGGCAGTGGGTCAATCGCAGTTGACGATGTTGTGCCAATAGTTCCGCAAACAAAAAATGGAAGCAAACCATTGGCGCGATCTTCTTTTATTTGTTGTTCAAGCAGGTCGGTACGCATCGAACAGTTTTCATCAACGTCTATCAGTCGAAGATTTGCTCGCCCGATTCCGGCAATTTTTACCCCTTTTTCTACCGATGAGTGCGTTTGCGAAGAAACATAAGCCACCAGCTTTTTATCCAGTCCATCTTCGTTGGTTTTAAACTTGGTAACTCGTTCCCGTGCTGCAATAATTGCCGTTAAGGCAGCTGTTGAAGCTGTATCCTGGATTACACCGCCACCCGATGAGGTTGACCGGAACTGTTCGGGCATGTCCATCATATCGGCCAGCCAGTCGAGCACCCGGGTTTCTACTTCGGTAGCTGCCGGACTGGTAGCCCACAACATTCCCTGCACGCCAAGTCCCGAGGACACTAAATCTCCTAAAATTGAGGGGAAAGAAGTGTTGGCATTAAAATAGGCGAAAAAGTTGGGCGATTGCCAGTGTGTAATTCCCGGCAAAATCTTTTCATCCAGGTCTTTAATCATCTCGTCTATGCTTTCGCCTTGCTGAGGTGCTGCATCCGGTAATGAGTTGATGATATCGCCGGGTTTTACCTGCGAAAGAACGGGATAATCTTCGATTTGTTCGTAATAATCAGCAATCCAATCGATTATTTTCTTGCCTTCTTTCCGAAACTGTTCCGGGCTCATATGGTAGTTAAGTTTTTCCAATTCTGTGTGGTTTAGTTTTGCAAATAAGCTGAAATATTAATATCTGACTTCAAAGTCGGTATACGTTTCAATAGCCTGAAGTTCGGCCGTGTGAACACTTTTTACAAGCGAGAGGGGAGGCCCGACCCAAAGGTAATCAATCAATGTTTTAACAGCCGGTTCGGAGCCTTGTGCCACCACCATCACGCCTCCATCTACTGTATTGCGCACCCAGCCGGTAACATTTAGTAATTTGGCCTGTTGCTGCACGTAGTAGCGAAAACCTACTCCCTGAACTCTTCCTGTTACTCTTATTTCGTACTGAACCATAATTTTTACATTCAAGCGAACGTAAAAGTAATAAAATTGATTATTTAAGCTTGTACCAAATAGTCGGTCAATTCTTTTTTGGTGGCTTTATATTTATTGCTTAATGAGGAATCGGCAGACTTAAGTTGATGAACAATTCGGGAAACCTGGTTCAATACATCCACACAACCATCGTAGGCGCGATTGATTTTGCTCTGCACAACCCAGTCTGTAATGAGGTTGTCAAAAAAGTAATCGGCAAATGTTGTCAGGCCGTCCAGCTGCAAATCCATTGTGCCTACCTGGCCTACCTGAACATCTTTCAGTTCGCGGTTAAATTTACGCAGCCTATATTGTACATCGTGGATCAGAGATTTTGCATCATCCATTTTCGAGTGTTTTACAGCCGTTGCCAGTAATCCTCCGCCAACCATATCGAATGTGCCCCAGTTTTGTGCTTTACGCAATGATTCCAGTGCCAGCTTCAATCCTTTAATGGCCATTTCGCCTGCATGTATTGCTTCGTTAACTTCTTTCTTTTGCGAATAGTAGTGACCGAGTTGTTTTTCATATTTCTGAAGTGTGCCATCGTTTGCGGCTTTCAATTGCTGTTCTTTTGCAGATAGGAGCGCTTTATAATCCTTTTCGGGATTTCCGCATTGTTGTAGTTCGCGGCTCAGTCTTTCAACTTCTTCCTTAAGGTTGTCGATTTGTTTTTGACAATTCTCATATTTAAGTTTGGCTGCGAGGTATTCCTGTCGTTCTTTGTCGAGTTTCTTTTCTTTAGTTCCCAGCAGCTCGTGAAAGAGATTGGTTATTCCCCCTTCTTCCAGCCGTTTTACATCTTCAAATTCTTTTTTTAGCTCTTTTTGGAGTTGAATTAATTTGTTTTGTTCTTGTGTAAGTTCGTTTTGAGTATGGTTAAGAAGTTTCTCAAGGCGGTTTTTTTCTTCCGCACTTTCTTTCAATTGAATGAGGTCCATGTTGAATTGATTGTTTTTTTGTAAAAATAGAAAAAGATTTTTCCTCTAGTTAATTTTTAAAAGCTTCCACATTCTCTGGTTGTACCAGTGCCCAGATTGAATAAATGCCGATGCCTGTTCCGATTGGGAAACTAAAAAGATTCAATACTGAAATGATGAGGGTTAGAATACGCGCCCATTCTTTACGTTTGAATAAACCTATTCCGGCCAGAATTCCCGGTAAGCTCACGATAAATGCAATTATCATGATTACGTTGGCGATAATCGAAAGGACAAATTCAGCTTCGTGATCATCGGCAAAATCACCAATTACGTGAAAAAGGATAAAAATAGTTGTGGCAATTATCAGCCCGAAAATACTGTAGACAATTTGTAGTGTAGCAACTACGTTGATGTGTTTTTCCATGACTTGTTGTTTTTTGTTTGCCTGAATTTACAGATTTCACTGGTGTACCGGTGAATCTTTTAGATGAACGGCAACAATTTGCCGTTAAATTAGTTATTTAGATAGGCTTAGTTTATTGGAAAACTTTAATTTTGCATCGCAAAGTTTCAAAGGGATAGGATATGGAAATTTTAAAAGTAGTTTTATTGGCAGTTGCCGTGTTAGGCATCGGAATGCTGGGAATGGCGATGAGGATTGTTTTTCTTAAAGGTGGAAAATTCCCGAATACGCACGTTGGAGGAAACGCACATTTAAAGAAAAATGGTGTTTATTGTGCCACCACGCAAGATAAACTGGCACAGCGTGAGGCCCGAAAGGAGCTGCAATTCAAAAAGCTGAATTTAATTACAGATACAGAAGCCGGTAAATAACCGGCTTTTTTATTTTCGTAACATTTCGCCAAAACCTTCCGACATGTAAACCTGGTTCTCACCATTGTCGTCGGCATAAATAAAATAGATTTCCATTCCCGGCACCTGTCGTGCAATTTCAATTCCTGCATCTTTCCCCAAAACCATAAAAGCGGTGGCAAAGGCATCGGCAGTCATACAATCGTTGGCAACTACTGAGGCACTTAACAAACTGTGTTGTACGGGGTAGCCGGAGATAGGATCGATAGTGTGCGCATATTTTTTGCCGTCTTCTTCATAAAAGTTGAGGTAATTACCTGATGTTGCCATGGCGCGGTTATCCAACATTAAAGCTGCACTTAACTCGTTCTCAAAAGGATTTTCAATAGGCTTGCGAATCCCGATTGTCCACACTTTACTTTTATCATTCACGCCCTTTGCAACCACTTCGCCGCCAATATCCACCATGTAATTCAGACAGCCTTTCTTTTGCAGAAACTCACCGATTAAATCGCAGGTGTAACCTTTGGCAATGGCACTCATATTTATGGTCATATGAGGATTTTCCTTTATGATTTTACCATTCTCGAGGCGAATCTTTTTATAGCCACAAATTTGTTTTAGCGAATCAACCTTTTCTTCTGTCATTTTTTGGCGGTCTTCGGGGCCAAATCCCCATGCGCTAATCAGCGGACCGGCAGTAATATCAAAAGCACCATTGGTAATCTTTGAAATTTCTTCAGCCCGTTCGAAACAGGTAACAAATTCGGGTTCGAGCTCAACGGGAGTGTTGTTATTTACTTTTGTAATGGTTGCCACCTTATCGTAATGCGAAAAAATGCGCGACAGGCGTTGCAGTTCATCATCAATGCCGGTCTGCAGGTCTTCGCCGTTCGGGCTTTCATATTTAATGCTGTAATAAGTGCCGTAAATAGTTCCGTTATTGGCAATGTATTTTGATGTGCCGGTGTTACAGGCTTGAAAAATAAGGATCAATCCTAGTAGGAGAAGAAATCGCTGATTCATTTTTACGCATTTGAATTTGCTGCGAATTTAGGAAATTTATGCGCAAGGGGCTGTGATTAAGGGAGGGAAATACCGGAGAAGTTTTGAGAGCTGTCGAATTATTTTTCTGTCATCGAATCAATCAGGCGGTTAAGTTTTTCTCTAAGATCAATCAATTCTTCAACCGAGATTTTGTCGGTATCAAGTTGAGCTGCCAGCTTTCCCGGTATTTCTGCTGCCTGAGTACGTAATTGTTGCCCTTTATCAGTAAGGCTTACCGTTACTTTTCGTTCATCTTCATCCGATCGGGTGCGTTTAACAATTCCCTGTGCTTCCATCCTTTTCAAAAGCGGAGTAATGGTGTTGGTGTTCAGGATCAGTTTTTTGGCAATTGTATTTACCGGCATGGAATCGCTTTCCCAAAGCACCATTAAAACCAGGTATTGCGGGTAGGTAATTCCCAGCTCATCGAGCATTGGCTGATACGTGCGTGTTATTAAACGCGAAGCCGCATAAATGGGGAAACAAAGCTGATTACTGAGTTTTAACTGTTCGAAATCCATGTTATTTATTTTTTGTGTAAAGATAAAAAACGAAGTCGCTGAAGGGTGTCATCAGCGGCTTCATTTGCTGCGAATAATCTTCGCGTATTATAAAAATTTAATTCTGTAAAAGTTTTGCAATGTGCCCTTCCAGTTTTTCCGGTTTTGTTGTTGGCGCAAACCGTTTTACCGGATTACCTTCTGCATCGATCAGAAATTTCGTAAAGTTCCATTTGATCTTACTTCCCAAAATTCCGCCCAATTCTTTTTTCAGATACTTGTAAATCGGATGTGCATTTTCTCCGTTTACATCTATTTTCGAGAACATGGGGAAGGTTACTCCGTAGTTTAGCAGGCAACCTTCGGCAATTGATTTTTCGTCGCCGGGTTCCTGGTTGGCAAACTGGTTGCACGGAAATCCCAGAATCACCAGTCCTTTGTCTTTGTATTCTTTGTACAGTTGTTCCAGCCCTTCAAACTGTGGTGTTAATCCACATTTGCTGGCCGTGTTTACTACTAAAACGGTTTTCCCTTTGTAGCTGTCCATGGCAACTTCTTTGCTCTGCAAGCTTGTTGCTTTAAATTGATAAAAATTATTTTCCATTGTCTAATTGTTTTCTTATCTGTTTCTTGTTAAAATGTCGCACACGATACAAATATAGAGATTGTTTTTATATGTCGCAAGCGATATAAAATAAATACGAATAAAAGGAAGGATAAATTCATATTTTGAAAAACTGTTCGTACTTTTGCGAACAACGAACAATGTGAAAATTAATGGAAGTAAAAACTATTACAGATCAGCAACAAAAAATAGCCCGCTATGCAAAAGCGCTCGGCCATCCGGTGCGTGTGTATGTATTGCAGTTGCTGGGCAAACAGAGTTGTTGCTACAGTGGCGATTTAAGTGACGAGCTGCCAATTGCAAAGTCAACTTTGTCGCAACATTTAAAAGAATTAAAGGATGCAGGATTGATTCAGGGCGAAATTGAAGCTCCCCGAATTAAATATTGTGTGAACAAAGAGAACTGGGCAGAAGCGCAGGAGTTATTCAAGAACTTTTTGAAAATAGATTAAAAATTTATGCAAATCGTTCGTGTTTCAGCGAACAATAAATCAAAAAAACCAAAAGAAAGATGGATATAAAAGTTTTAGGAACCGGCTGTGCAAAGTGCAAAAAGCTGGAAGAAAGGACAAGGAATGCTGTAAGTGAATTGGGCGTTGAGGCATCGATCGAAAAAGTAGAAGACATTTATAAGATCATGCAGTTTGGTGTTATGAATACACCGGCACTGGTAGTCGACGGGAAAGTAATTATGAGTGGACGACTTCCCGGAGATAAAGAATTAAAAGAATTATTGTCGTAGCAATTAGCGACAAAAACGATTTAGGAAAAAGAAATATCATCAACCTTTAACCGTACTATTATGAAGAAATTAATTAGTATTTTAAGTATTCTGCTTTTTATTGGAGCAATTTCAGCAAATGCTCAATGTTGTTCCGGTTCAGCTAAAGGCGGTCCGAGTGCACCGGCAGACGGTTGTGCAGTTACTCCGCAATCAAGTGAAGTAAAAGCCTATTATTTTCATGCAACAAAACGCTGTGTTACTTGCGAAGCAGTGGAAAAAGTAGCCAAAGAAACTATTGAAGAAAACTATAAAGGGAAAGTAACTTTCGAGTCGATCAATCGCGAAAAAGAAAAAGATAATCCTTTGGTGAAAAAGTACAAAATTAGTGGACAAACCCTGCTGTTGGTAAAAGGCGACAAAATGGTTGACCTTACCAGTGCCGGATTTATGAATGCGCGAACCAAACCCGAAAAATTTGAAAAGCGGTTAAAGTCAGAAATCGACGCGATGCTCTAATCCATTATGGAGGTATTACAAACAATTTTTGAGAACTCGGAAATTCCGATATTGTCGGCACTTATGCTGGGGCTTATGACAGCTATAAGCCCTTGTCCGCTGGCAACCAATATAACGGCAATTGGCTACATCAGTAAAGATATTACCAGCCAGAAAAAAGTATTTTTTAACGGTTTGGTTTATACTTTAGGACGTGCCTTTTCGTATACCGCCATCGGTTTGCTGTTCTTTTTTGGTGCCAGCCAGTTCGAGTTCTCGTCTTTTTTTCAAACCTGGGGCGAAAAAATTTTAGGTCCGTTACTTATTATAATTGGCCTTTTTATGCTAGGTGTTTTGAAGTTAACCATCCCGGGAGTTGGCTCGCTTACTGAGAAGATGCAAAATAGGTCGAATAGCGGATTTTGGGGCGTGTTGTTGCTGGGAATTGTATTTGCACTGGCTTTTTGCCCGTACAGTGGCGTTCTTTATTTTGGAATACTGATTCCGATGACCATTAGCAGCGCCGGTGGACTGTATCTACCAATAGTTTTTGCCGTGGCAACCGGTATTCCGGTTATCATTTTTGCCTGGTTAATAGCTTTTAGTGTAGGCTCCATCGGTAATCTGTACAACAAAATGAAAACCTTTGAGATTTGGTTTCGTCGTATAATTGCTGTGCTGTTTATTGGTGTGGGTATTTATTATATTCTAACGCTTTTTATTTTACCATGGATAAGTTAATCTGTTATTGTAAAAATATAAGTGAAGCAGAAATCCGGTCTGCAATGGATAAGGGTGCAAAAAGTTTGCAGGATATAAAAGAAACAACCGGGGCATGTACCGGGTCGGATTGTAAAACGCTAAATCCTTCAGGAAAATGTTGTGCCGATGATATTCGCAAGCTATTGGGAGAGCAGATGCCAGAGAAGCCAAAGTGTTGCTGCTGTGGCTAATTTTTATGGCTGTTAATAAACCACAGAATAGGATTTAAAAGCTATTGTAGAGATAAAAAATTTTAAAAGAATAGTTCGTAAAAATACGAATGGAAAAGTGATGATAGAGAAAGTGATTTTTTTAAACAGAAAAACAAACGGTTGGTTAATACCGCTTTTTATGATGCCTGTATGGCTATTGCTGTATATGAACCTGCAAAATATTGCTGATTTAATTATCGATGATGTGGCAGGAATGACAGCCGGAAAACATTTAACCGAAACACTGCGCTTTTTTATTTTCGAAGTGCCCAAAGTGATGCTACTGTTGGTACTGATAATTTTTGGAGTGGGCATTATTCGTAGCTATTTTTCTACGGAAAAAACCCGGAAAATGCTGCAGGGAAAATCGCTGTTTACCGGAAATATAATGGCTGCTTTGCTGGGTATCGTTACTCCTTTTTGCTCGTGCTCGGCAATTCCTTTGTTTTTAGGTTTTGTTGAGGCAGGAATTCCAATCGGTGTTACTTTTTCGTTTCTAATTGCCGCGCCAATGGTTAACGAGGTTGCGCTTGTTTTGCTCGTAGGTTTGTTTGGATGGAAAGTGGCAATTATTTATGTGGTAACCGGTTTAACGATTGCCATTCTTTCGGGGTGGCTGATCGGTAAACTGAAAATGGAAAAATATGTCGCCGATTGGGTATACAGTGTAAAAGCAAATGCAGAGGGCATCGAAGAAGAAAAGCTTTCGTTTAGCGACCGTATTCAGAAAGGATTTGATTCGGTACGCGAAATTGTGGGTAAAATCTGGATTTACATTATTATCGGTATTGCCGTTGGGGCAGGAGCACACGGTTATGTTCCCGAAGACTTTTTAGGCTCCTTGCTGGGTAAAGAAAACTGGTATGGTGTTCCACTGGCTATTTTAATGGGGGTTCCCATGTATTCCAACGCCGCCGGAATTATCCCAATTGTGAGTGTTCTTATCGAAAAAGGAGTGTCGCTGGGAACTGCTCTGGCATTTATGATGTCGGTAATTGCCTTGTCGCTTCCCGAAATTATCATCCTGAAGAAGGTTTTAAAGTGGCAATTAATAGCTGCGTTTGTGGGTATTGTTGCTACCGGAATTGTAATTGTGGGTTTCATTTTTAACTATGTGATGTAACTATTTCAATTCGTTCTTAAACATAGCCTTTCAGCTGAAACTCATATAACTCGCATTACTAAGGTTCTGCATTTAAAATGGATTTACTATAATGCTCGTTTCAACTAACAATAAAACTCAAAAAAGATGAAAACAAAAACCATTGGATTTATTGGTGGCGGACGGATCACAAAGATTTTTTTACGGGCGTTTCAAAACAAAAATGTTGCTTTTGAGAACGTGAAAGTATTCGAGCCAAACAGCGAAACGCTGAGTGCGCTTAAAGATTTATTTCCGGAGATTGAAGTTGCTGAGTCGGCACAGGATGCCGCAGAACAACAATTGGTAGTTTTGGCTGTTCATCCGCCGGTAATGGCAGAAACATTGGCGGCGATTAAAGAGGTTGTCACAGAAGATACGCAGGTACTTTCACTGGCTCCAAAAGTAACCATCGAAAAAATTGCCGGTGCTTTGGGAACTGCAAAAGTTATTCGCATGATTCCAAACGCAACATCCTTTATTAACAAAGGTTATAATCCAGTAGCTTTCCATCCTGAAACCGACAAAAAGGCTAAAAAAAGCTTTATGAAACTGGTAAAAGCTTTGGGCAAGAACTTCGAAGTGGCAGAGAATAAGCTGGAAGGATACGCCATTGTTTCAGCAATGTTACCTACTTATTTCTGGTTTCAGTGGGAAGAGATGTTAAAAGTGGCAGAAGCCACCGGATTGGAAGAAAAAGAAGCCAAAAAAGCAGTTGAGGCCACATTAAAAAAATCGCATTCCATTTTCTTTAAATCAGGCATGTCGGCCGATGAGGTAAAAGATCTGATTCCGGTAAAACCTATTGGCGAGGCTGAAGGGCAGATTAAAGAAATTTATCAGACAAAGTTATTGGGCTTATACGAGAAAATCAAGGCCTGAAAAAACGTAAGGTAATAACAGAAAAACGAAGAGGGTAGCCCAAATGGCATACCCTCTTTTAATGAACTCATTATGGTTACAAAAACAAAAACTCTCAATTAATCTGCCATTCCTAAAACAATTTTAAGATAAAGGGCTTCAGGAAGTAAGGCCGATTTTATCATGTAAAAATCATCGCCCGGTAGCAAAAACGAGATATGATGAAACCGTACATAGGTGTGGTAAAAAAAGCTGGCCCAGGCAAACTCCGGCGCACGGTCGGGGTAATCGGCCCGAACAAATTCTTCCAGTGTTAATGTCAGCCGGTCTCCCGTAATTTTTATGTTTCGTGGTGTACGAATAAACAATGGCGATTGAAGCAAAAGTTCCAGGTTACTTTCAGGAGTATAGTTTACTTCTGCTATTTCTACCTGGTTTGAACTATCATTAACTTTTTCAAGGTGAATTGCCTGATTTTGTGCGTATTCATTAAAATTTAGTATTGTTCTCATGATCGTATTTTTTTAGTGTGAATAATTGTTTTTCCTGAACGGAATAGGAGTATAAACCTGCCATACTATTTCGGGTTGGCACAGTGATACTCGCTTTTAGATCACACTAAAGAGGGTGGTGGAAGGTCAATCAACCAGGCCGATAAAAGAAAGGAGTACCCGGACGGAAAAGAAGCGTCAACATCATTTCCCTTCCCGGAGAAATAAGTAGGTAGTTCGTTCGATACTACGATACCCAGACCCGGAGCAAAATATTCGGTATCCAAATCTTCCGAAATAAATTGATCGGGAGAGATTATAATCGTTTGATTGATCTGTTTAGCGCAGAAGCTTTCGCGCGAGGTTGGCTGAGACGGAAGTACATCTTCGCCTCCGGAATTGATTCCGAGAAGCAAAAAGCATACTATGTAAAAAATCCATCTCATAAGGTTTCTTTTGTTTCCGGATTTAAAGTTAGTGCTTTAAATATATTGTTGAACAGAATTAAAGTTAATTAGAGTTAACATTTCTTATCGAGTTGTTAATGACCCCGGTTTGGGGAGGTATTAAGAGTTCATTAACATATTTTTTGGAACAAAGGCCGTGGTTTGGCCGTTTAAAATTACCTTTGCAAGCGAATTCAAAAAAAACGAAAATTAATATGGACGAAGGCCCGTATCATAGAGAATTAAAAAATAACTCTTACCGCTAGGAGCCCATTGCCTCCTGCCGGTAAAAACAGAGGAGGTAATACCATGTTGAAAATATTCAAAACCTTTGGTGGATACAACGAAATTGAAAAGCCGGAAAGCGGCTGCTGGATTAATGTTACGCAACCCAACGCCAACGAAATAGAACTACTTACTAAAGATTTTAATGTACCGCATGATGTTGTGCGCGATATTCTCGATGCCGATGAACGTTCGAGGATTGAGCACGACGATGATTGGTCGCTGATCATTATTCGTATTCCGGTGCCCGACAAGGATAACGGAGTTCCGTATTTTACGGTGCCGCTGGGTATTTTTATGACCGAAAGTTTTACCATTACCATTTGTCAGGTTGAAAACGAGGTGTTGCCTTACGATAGTCCGTCGCTGTACCGCGACAATGTTCGCCCGGTTAAAGACGTGTTGAATTTTGCGCTGAAACTGTTTCTGCGCACGGCCAATACCTATTTGCGTTATCTGAAATACATTAACCAGCAAACGGCCATTATTGAGCAGGATCTGGAAAAATCGATCCGAAACAAGGAGTTGAACCGACTGCTGAAAATGGAAAAATGCCTGGTGTTTTTTATCACTTCAATAAAAGCCAATGAGCTGGTTTTGGCCAAATTGAAGAATGGTAACCGGCGCTCGATTAGCGAGATCAACGAAGATTTGCTGGAAGATGCGATAATCGAAAACAAACAGGCGCTTGATATGGCACAGATTTATTCCGACATTCAAAGTGGAATGATGGATGCTTTTGCTTCGGTTATTTCAAACAACCTGAATGTGGTGATGAAACAGCTGGCTTCCATTTCCATTATTTTGATGATTCCAACACTTGTAGCCAGTTTTTACGGAATGAACGTGCCAAACAATCTGGAAACGCATCGTTGGGCATTTTTTCTCATCCTCGGAATTTCGGTAGTTCTGGCACTTATCGGTATCCTTATTTTCCGAAAACGCGAGTGGTTCTAACTCCCATTTTCTCCACCTAAGAATCAGTTTACCTTAATTTAATGATTTGTTTAGATGTATATATACGTCGGAATTTATTTTGACGTATATTTGCGTCAAAATAAACAGCAATGGTACAATCAAAAACAGATTTATTCGATGAGGAGCTGAAAACGCAAGCCGCCTGGTTTAAGGTGTTGGCGCACCCGGCACGTTTAAAAATTTTGCAATACCTGTCGGAAGCAAACAGTTGCATAACCGGCGATCTTTCGGAAGAATTACCATTGGGCAGAACCACTGTAAATCAGCACATAAAAGAGTTGAAAGAAGCCGGCTTGATACAAGGTCATATCGAAGGTGTTCGAACAAAATATTGTTTGAATTCGGAGAAGATTGCCGAGGTAAAAGCGGTAATCGAAGAATTCTTAGGTGCCCTGAATGTGGGGAATTATGAATGTAAATCGTAATAATATTCAATTAAAAAATAAAATGAAAGTATTAATTCTTTGTACAGGTAATAGCTGCCGCAGCCAAATGGCACATGGCTTTTTACAATCGTTCGATGCGCGTATTCAGGTTGAATCAGGAGGTACCGAAGCTTCCGGAAAACTTAACCGTAAAGCTGTTAAAGCAATGGCCGAAATTGGTATCGATATCAGCGGACATACTTCCGATTCAGTTCAGAAATTTTTAAACGATAAATGGGATTACGTAATTACCGTTTGTGGCGGTGCCAACGAAAATTGCCCTGCTTTTTTCGGAGAAGTGAAACATCGCCTGCATATCGGCTTCGACGATCCATCGCATGCTACCGGTACCGACGAGTTTATCTGGAGCGAGTTTATCAGGGTACGCGACGAAATTAAAGAACGCTTTTACAAACTATATGAGGAAGAGATTAAACCACAACTTTAAATGTTGTTTTTGCTTAACTGTAAACGCTAAAAAATGAGTAACAGCAAAAAACAAATCGGTTTTTTTGAAAAATACCTGAGTCTGTGGGTGGCAATTTGTATTGCTGTAGGAATTGGCATTGGGCACTTTGCCGGAGATAGCATCCAGGTATTGAGCAACATGGAAATTTACAAGGTTAACATTCCGGTTGCTATTTTAATCTGGATGATGATTTATCCGATGATGCTTCAGGTTGATTTTTCGAGTATCAGGAATGTGGGCAAACGCCCAAAAGGTTTAATCCTTACCTTAGTTGTAAACTGGCTGATAAAACCTTTTACAATGGCATTTTTTGCCTGGATCTTTTTCTCAAAAATTTATTCAGCTTTTATTTCGCCCGAGCAGGCCGGAGAATACATTGCCGGAGCAATTCTGCTGGGAGCTGCGCCGTGTACAGCAATGGTTTTTGTGTGGAGTTATTTAACCAACGGAGACCCGAACTACACACTGGTGCAGGTTTCGGTTAACGACCTGATTATTTTGGTGGCTTTTATCCCGATTGTAGGATTCTTGTTGGGAATTACAAATATTACCATTCCGTACGACACACTGGTTGCCAGTATCGTTGTATTTGTGGTCGTGCCGCTTCTGGCCGGTTACATTACCCACAAAATGCTTGTTAAACAAAAGGGCGAAGAATGGTTTAAGAGCACCTTTCTGCCGAAGTTTAAACCGGTTTCAATAATTGCCTTGTTGCTTACGCTGGTTTTGTTGTTTGCTTTCCAGGGAAATATTATCGTTAAAAATCCGCTGATCATTGTTCTGGTTGCCATTCCGCTGGTAATACAAACCTACATTATCTTTTTTATTGCCTGGTTTGGCGGCCGAAAATTAAAATTACCACACGCCATTTGTTCTCCGGCTGCAATGATTGGTGCCAGTAACTTTTTCGAGCTGGCAGTGGCTGTTGCAATTGCTTTGTTCGGATTACAATCTCCGGCTGCAATGGTAACGGTAGTTGGTGTTTTGGTTGAAGTGCCGGTAATGATCTCGCTGGTGAGGTTGGCCAATAAGTGGAAGTATTAATCGGACTTAAAATGAGTTAACAAGTTCATTTAATCTTAAAAGATTGAGAACAGGTAATGATTAGCAGGGAAGCTAAATGTTACCTGTTTTTTGTGTGTGCCCAGCATGAGCATGTGCACACACTACTGAAAGCTCAGGAAAAATGTTGAAAATACAAATTTTCGGTGTTAAATGGTAGTGTGATGCATAAAATTATTCCAGAGGGTGTAAGTCCCTTACGGGCGGAGGTAACGCTTCGAACCGTTAGTAAGTCGCAAGCTCGTTAATCGTGAGGTTAGGAGTGAAGGAAGCGAGACTACAAACTCCGGTACTGACGAACAGAAACTGGATACGAGGCTTGATAAACCGGATGAGCAAGCACATCATTGTAACGTCCTAAAGCCTGAAAAGGATAGTGTTTATTAAGTAGATTCAGCAGGGATTGGAGGAAGGAAGATGCTCTTACCTGGGGAGATCCTGATGTCCGCCAGCTGGCGGGCCGTCAGGAAGTCAGCAGACGCCATAGTACCTAACAGTAACGAGCTGCATTAGTTGCAGAGGTCTCACAAGTTAGGGAAGGGCTGAACGTTGGGCTGTCCTAAATTCGATATGGAAGCTTGAGTTTTCTCATCTAGCCATATCCTAAACTCGGACATAGCTATCATGGTGAAAAGAGCATGGTATTGATGCTTAGCGAACCGCCGTATACGAGACCCGTACGTACGGTGGTGTGAGAGCCTCTCCCTGCTAGCGTTTGCTGGCGGGGCGGGCTACTCGATTTTACCCCTTTCGCAGAAACTCAAAAGGAGTGTTCTCATTGCAACTGCTATCTTTGCACTACCAAAAACAAAAACCAAAATGATCGATTTTATAATTGACAAAGAGAAATGTACCCAATGTGGTTTGTGCGCTGCCGATTGCCCAACACTGGTAATCAACCCAAAAAGCGAATACCCTGAAATTAAAGAAGGTAAAGAAGCGCAGTGTATAAAATGTCAGCACTGTCTGGCAATTTGTCCTACCGCAGCTTTATCCATTTGGGGCAAGAATCCGGAAGACAGTATTCCGGTAAATAAGAATATTGTTGAACCGGAGGCATTGTCGCAATTAATAAAAACCCGACGATCAATCCGAAAGTTTAAACCCGATGAGTTAAAGCCGGAATTCATTCACGAATTACTGGAAACAGCTGCTTATGCTCCGACGGGGCACAATAAAAATATGGTAATGTTCTCTGTAACCGAGACGAAGAGCGAATTGAGTAAATTACGAGAGGCGGTTTACCAGGCAATTAAGGACGCCAATGCTGCAGGAAAATTACCAGAACGAATGGCGTTTTTAAACGATCTGCAACGTTTATGGGAAAGCAAACACATTGATGTTCTTTTCCGCGATGCGCCGCATGTTTTGATTACATCGGCACCAAAAAATGTAGCATCACCCGATGCTGATTGCCACATTGCATTGAGTTATTTCGAGTTGCTTGCCAATTCTTACAACATCGGTACGCTATGGAATGGATTTATAAAAATGGTACTGAAAATTATTGCCCCTGAGTTAGGGAAACAAATTGGAATTCCGGAAGATCATGAGTTGGGTTATATTCTGCTTTTCGGAAAGCCGGCAGTAAAATATGCCCGCTCTGTTCAAAGCGAAGGACTGCATCTGAATCGGATTCAGCTCAGTTAAAACTGAAATTGCCGGAGGGATAAAGTTCATCTTTTAAATAAGTGCTTATATTTGTTTGAAAATCATAGCAGCAGAGTTTGCCGTTATGAATAAATCAGAAGCTAAATCAAAACTGTTAGGCATAACCTGTTAAAGGGGAGTGCTGTTTTATTATGGAAAAACGACGAGTTGTAATTACCGGGCTTGGAGCACTTACGCCTATCGGCAATAACATAAACGAATTTTGGGAAAATGCGGTGACCGGAACCAGTGGTGCAGCACCCATTACCAAATTCGATACAGCAAATTTTAAAACAAAATTTGCCTGCGAGCTTAAAAACTTCAAGGTAACCGATTACCTCGACCGTACAGATATTAAACGTACCGATCTTTTTTCGCAATATGCTTTAATAGCCACAGAAGAAGCGCTTAACGATAGTGGTCTTGATCTGAAAAGCATCGATCCATACGACATTGGCGTGATATGGGGAACAGGACAGGGAGGTATGGATTATTTCGAAAAAGAAGTAAAAATTTTTGCAAAAACCGGAATTCCTCGTTTTAGCCCGATGCTGGGGCCCAAAATGCTGATCAATATGGGAGCCGGAATCATTTCCCTGAAATATGGTCTTAAAGGAATGTCTTTTACCACTTCGTCGGCATGTGCCACCTCCAACACGGCAATAATGGATGCCTTTAACTACATTAAGCTTGGTAAAGCTAAGGTTTTTGTTACCGGAGGATCTGAAGCCGGAATCATAGAAATGGGGATGGGCGGTTTTAATGCCATGCGTGCGTTGTCGGTGAATAACGAGCACCCCGAAAAGGCATCGCGACCGTTTGATATTAACCGCGATGGTTTTGTAATGGGAGAGGGTGCCGGAACACTTATTTTGGAAGATTACGAGCATGCCAAACAACGTGGCGCAAAAATATACGCCGAAATTGTGGGCGCTGCCATGACATCCGATGCTTATCATGTGGCCGCATCGCACCCCGATGGCGAAGGCGCTTCAAAAGCCATGGAATTTGCATTAAACGAAGCCGGGGTAAAACCCGAAGAGGTGGATTACCTGAATGCGCACGCTACATCAACGCCCATTGGCGATATCAGCGAAATAGAAGCCATACGCCGGTTGTTTGGCGAAAATCCACAGAACCTAAAAATAAGTGGCTCAAAATCGATGACCGGCCATCTACTTGGCGCAGCCGGAGCGGTGGAATCAATTCTTTGTATTAAAGCTATCGAAAAAGGGATAATCACACCTACTATTAACACCACCGAAATTGATCCGGTAATTCCGAAAACGATCAATATAATTACCGGGGAAAGTGTATATACCAACGTTGATGTGGCCATTACCAACAGCTTTGGTTTTGGTGGACACAATGCTACTTTGGTGTTTAAAAAGTGGGTGGAGTAGATGGCTCGCTGATTTATTTGATCCGCGTAATTCTGCGAAATTTACGAGAAACTATTTCTGTGCTTCCTGCAAACGATAAATATCGTACTGTTTTTGGTCGTAGGGATAATCCCAGCATCCCATTCTGTGGTACAGGTCGCCACCAAATCCTTTTTTGTAGATGTGTACGCCGTGTAGCGGGTGACTGCTATCTAAGTTAGGGGCCGAGCCAAACATGTCGTACTCGGTACAACCCCATTCTTTCGAGATTCGTATCGACTCCCATTGCAGCGCGTAACTGGCCATTAAATTGTCTTTCTCCGAGGAAGAGGCGCCATACAGATAGGTTCCGCGTTTTCGCGATAAAACCAAAAACATCGACGACAGAAAACGTCCGTCAATATCGGCCATTAACATTTTTACCGTCACTCCGTTTTTGCTGTTATCCTGGTTTTTCAGAATAGATGAAAAGTAGTCCTGGCTTTGCATAACCATATTATGACGCATGGCCGTATCGTAGTATAATTTATACCAGTCGCCTATTTGCTCCAGCCCGTATTCGCGTACGCGTATTCCTCTTTTATTGGCCTTGCGTACGTTGTAGCGGGTATTGTAGCGCATGTTGTACATCAATTCCTGCTCGTTTAAAGTAAGGTCGAGAAAGAAGGTATTTTTAGGCAGGTTGTCCTCGATACTCTTTTTTACATTCCCGGTAACGGTGTTAAAATTTACCCGGTATTCCTGCGTATGGGCAGGTGGCGGACCAATCCAGTTTCCCTGCTCATCGAAATAATCATCCTCGGCGGCCCACTGGTTCTCCCAGGTCAGGTCGTAACGAATAAAAATACAATTGGCAGGCAGGTGTGGTCGTATCGATTCTGATAACTGCTCTAAAAGAAGCCCCTGGTTTTCGAAAGTTGGCTCCAGTTTCGGGCCGTACGGAACATAGGCAAAACAAGCGTCAGGATTTACATACTTGATGAGTACCAGCAAATCTTCCTCTTTTTTCTCCAGCGAATTGGCGCTTGTAACCAATAAATCGCGCGAAATGGTAAGCTCAAAACCTTTCGGAATAAAACCCTGATTCCGTTTTATACGGCCCCAAAAAGTGGTTTGCGGTAATACGTTTGTGGTCTGTAGTTCTTCAATGTCTTTTTTTGCCAGTTCGCAAATCATACTTCCCTGATTATAATTTTTGTTTGGCCCGCGAAACTATACAAATCATTAGCGAATAAAAATTGTGGAGGGGTGATATTTAATAAGTTAAACCAGAGATAACATGCGGGTTAAGGTTCTAAGTGCTCAATAATTTCATAATTAATTTTACCGTTTTTGGCGTTCTTTACTATTTCTTCCCAGTCCGATTTTTGTATGTACGAAACCCGGTTGGTGATTTTGTCCCTGATTTTTAAATCGCGTTTGGCCACACTTAACTTTATTAGTGCTTGTGCTATGGAAAAAGATACCAGTAGCAATAGAACACCAATGAAGAAATAATCGATTAGCAGGGGAACTCCAATTGCCGCAAATATGCCAAGTACAAGTACAATGCTCGAAATCATTCTGCTTTTTGGTGTTTCAATTAATAAAGCCTTACAATCTTTACATTGAATAATCTCATCTCTGTTTCGGAATAATCTCAATCGGATAGCTGATTGACAATTTGGGCATTTCGTACCTGGTTGGTTGAGTTTCATTTTTTTTGGTTTTAGTTTGTTCGTTGGTTGTTTATTTTTTATGGTCACTTGCGAGTTATCGTTGAGGATTTCGGAAGAGCTTCTGTGTTAGTTTAGAACATGAGGGTGAAGAATTTTTAATTAAATATTATCAGTGCATCTTGTCCGATTGCGGTATCAATTTTATGTTTTATCCAATCCAAGTTGCTTTCTGTTTGCACCCGGTTGTTTACCACTTTATAGTTTTTAAAATAGCTGGCTTCTTCCGTTGAACCGTTCTTTATATGCTGAAATTCAAGTTTTATGTTTTTGGCTGATAAAATCTTCAAAACAGATGGAGATTCCAGAATCTGATCGGGCTCATCAATTACAATTCTTGTATTCTCTGAGAATTGGATTTCCATTTGTTTCAATTCTTCGTTGTAGTCAATACGCATTATTTTGAGTGAGTTTTGATAAGGTTCACCATGCCAGTCGCCAAAAATTTTGAGTGTACCTTCCTTAAATATATTTTCATTTTTATGGTTTAGCTCAGCCAGTTCTTTTGCCGTTCTCTTTTTTGTATTACTGTTCGCGCTTGGCTCCAGGTTGTCTAAATCAGAGGAGGCAGTTACAACCGCCATAAAATCAACAATTCCGTTTTGCTGAATTTTTTTGAAAATCTGTATTCCAATCCAAATTGCCGTTAGGGCAAGGAGTACACCAATGATAATTCCGAATACATTTTGAAGCTCGTTATAAATAAATACACTGAAAATTCCGGCAACAACAAGCGGGAAAATTCCTGCTATAATTCCGGTAATAAGGTTAATTAGTTTCTTCATGGTTTTTAATTTTTGTTTGTGTTAAGGTCCTGTGCAGTGGACGTTAGGAAATAAAGGAATAAATTTAAGATCACAAATAAAAATTGATGAAAGATAAGATATGTTTTACCGACGCATGCCCTATGTTTTCTACACCGTATTAGCATTTTGGTTTTTATCTCATAAAATTTAGTCAAAGAACAAAACAACATTATTGACTTTTGTTAAATCTTCAGGTCTTATTTTAAGGGTTTTATAAAAGTCTGCACACCCGCCATATACAAATTCATAATCCAACAGAATATTATCAAATATTGTTGGTAAATCCAGTCCGACTAAAGGAATACTGCCAACTTCCATTTTAAACATTTCTTGAACTTCATTTTTATCCATCAAAGTAAGATTCTTGCATTTCAAAAGCTTTTTAATCTGTTTAAAATCTACTTTTGCTCTTATCCCGGAAACGATTAATGAATATATACCTTTATCTGTCTTTAATAGTAACGTTGGTGCAGTTTCTTCGATTTGAAAATACGCTTCGGCATCCTCCTTCGTTTTAATCGCTTTATTATGAGAAATTATCTCAAACCCAACATTACTTTTAATGAGCACTTTTGTTATTGATTCGATAGTATTCATTTTTATTGATAACCTTAAGTCGACAAAAAATCAATTTGCTTTCTATCTGATTTTTTATTTCGTTGATTCCCTAGGTTGAACTTTTCTTTGCTCTTCAATTACCTCTAACTACTGATAGCATGAAACATTGACAATGAGGACTACATAATTCCGGGATATTTACCCAAATAAATTAGTATAAAAGCCAAAGTATTTGACACTCCATGTACAATGATAGGAATAGTAAGGTTTTTGCCTGATTTCAGAAAAATAATTCCTAAAAATAAAGCACTTATACTTTCCTGAATCCACCCTGTTACTCCTTGCTCAGTATGTCCCCAACCAAATAAAATGCTGGACAAAACTAAACTCATAATCCAGGCAGCTTTATTATTTCCAAAAAGAGCAGCGATTCTATTCATTAAAAAACCTCTAAAGCAGATTTCCTCACCAAATGCAGCCAATACCCACGATAACAGGATAAATAGAAAAAGCATAGCCAGGTTTCCTTTTATTTCTTGAAAGTCACTGAGATTTGGTTCAGCATTGAAAATACTACTTAGTATCGGTGTAGTGATAAAGGTGGCAAACAATTCAAGAACAATTCCCAGCAAGATGCCTATAAGGATTGCTTTACCAATTTTAATATTTTTTAAACTCAATCCAATTGAACTAAAAGATTCTTTCTTTAGCCTAAGAGTTATCCATATAAAAGGTATAATATATATGGTTTGAGTGATTGGTAAATAACCGACCGCGTCGAAAACAACCAGCAGTATAAAAATCGAAATTTCAATTAGTAGTAATATTTTATTCTGTTTCATTTTTACACATTTTATTTCAATATTTTTCAATTGGTGCCAAACAATAGTAGTATAATATTGTCATATCTTCAATAAATACTGACGGTTGGCAGGCAGGTGCAGTTGGCGCATCACCAAACCCCGCCCTGCAATATGTACTTCGTTATGCGTTCGGTTTTATTTTTTTAATTCTATCATTATTTTACTTTTCTCGTCATTTAAGCCAATGATTTCAAGTTTTGCAACTGATTTTGTATTCACTCCTATAATTTTTACAAAATCAACTTCGTCTCGATTGACAAACAAACAATAGTTCTCCTTTAATTGGTCATAGCTAGTTAATACGATTTCTTCATTGGATTTTGCTCTTATTAGTTTCTTTACTTCCGTTAGAACAAAGTCTTTTGTATAGATTTTAACTACTCCATTGTTTTGGTTCGTATATTTCTTAGTTTCTTCGGGATTCTTGATGACTTCAATACCTGCAATATCATTCGGTTCTATTGATTTTAAATCAAATTTGTCATCTAAATTTTCGTTAACAATGAATACTGGAGGAATAGGTTTCTTTCCTGTATACAGTACTTTATTGGAGTTGTAATTAATCTTTATATCATCGTTTGTCGTAGGTTCGAAATCTGAGAAAGTCCATTTCAATTGGTCATTGGTTACTTCACAGTTATTAGGCTGTTGAGAAATTAATGAATCTATTTCTATGTCTTTTAGATTTACAATAATTTCGGCTTTCCCAATTGTACCCTTCCAATTCGCTCCTGTACTTAGCAAGTATGTGAAGAATCTTTCGTTTGTTTTGTAAAGCATTCCAAAAGGTAATGAATATTGCACTTCAATCGTTTTTGATTCTCCTTTTTGAAATTCGCCATCCCATAAATACCAGTCCTGAATAATTTGATATGAATCAATTTTTCTTCGTAATTCTACATCGGTTTTCAATGAATCGGAAAGGTAAAATTTTACAGTCTTACCATTTTCTTTTACTTTAAATTTATTTAGCTTTTCTGATTCACTTATCAACCGATAGTGATAGAAATTCATCTCGGGAAAGCCAATTTGAAGTTTTTCTTGTTCTCCAAGGTTTTTCATGTTAAATGTACATTTAACAACCGAGCTGTCATTGTAAAGGTCAATTATAACTCTTTCCGATTCCATTCTCACTGATGTTCTGTTGCCTGGATAAATTGTTTTTGCCTGAATCCGAACCGGTTTAATGTCGGCAAAAAGATTGAAGGTCTTAAAGATGAGAATCAATGTTATTAATGAGAAGTTATATCTATTCATAGTTTTTCATTCAATTGTTAAATTCCTCGATTTTGGATATTTGACAGAATATTTTAAATCAAATTCCTTTTTCTCCATAGGTTTTAAAGTAAATTCCCACTTAACTTCTCCACTTTCTTTGTTTAGCTTACCGCCAGAAATATTTTGAATGTTTACTTCAATTTCTTCAAGTTTTGATACGGGAGCCTGGTCAAGTACAACCATATTAATTTCTTGACTTTTGTTGTTTTTAATGGTTGTTCTCCAGGATTTTGATTCTTCTTTCTTTGAACCAATAAATTGTCTGGTTTCAAAATCTTTTTCTTTTTCACGGTTAACAGTTACATTTTTGTCTTTACCCAACGAAAGTTGCAAGGTGTCTGATGCAAACCGAACATCTAAAAGTGATTTTCCGACAAATGTTCCCTCAAAAAAGATATTGGCTTCACCTTCCAATAAATTATATTTTTCCCAGTCGGTGATATTTGCAATTAAGTAAGCTTCTTTTTCAATTTTTGGTACAGTATAATATTGGAAGAATGCAGGTACCTGATACACGACCATGTCAACTGAATAGTTTTTATTGTCAGAATTAACAGAATATGGAGTGGAAATTTCAAAATTTATAGATGTTTGATTTTCCGTTTTTTCAAAAGGAATTGCAATACTTTCTGCGCCTCTGCTTTTAGTTTTATTTACGGAAACACCAGCCACTCTTCCTTGAAGTTGTGTCGACATTTCAGCATCTTCCTGAACACCATAACCAACTACCACAACTTCTTCCAATCCCACGACATCCTCAACCATTTTTACATTAATCACTGAGCTTGTAATTGGCAATGTTTGACTTTCGCAACCTATAAACGAAAAGTTAAGATAATCCGCATTGTTAGGAAGTGTGATCGAATAATTTCCGTTCATATCTGTTACTACTCCAATTGTAGTTTTTGGTACCATTACCGTTACTCCAATTAATGGTTGGTTTTCTTCATCCACAACCTGACCGCTAACGGAGTTTATTGATTTATTATAAACCGGCGGCAAACTGTAATAATCGAGATAATAAGTTTTAAGTTCGGGAGCAACTCCCGAAGAATTTGGATTTGAGGAAGAAAAACTAAGTTTTACATTCTTCCAATCAACTTTAGTGTCTTGCCGTAAATTCGCCTTATAAATGATTTCAACCGGGTCATTTATTGTTTTTGCACGAATATCATATGTTGGGTACCATCCTGCATTGTCAACGATATATGATAATTCGAAAGACGGATTTGTTTTTATTTTACTTTGAACTTTAACTAAAATTTCTCCCGAAGCAAATTCTTTCTTACTTGTTAATGTATTTAATTGGTTTTGAAGTTCGTTCTTTTGTTTTCTTAGATTCTCTAAAGTTTTATTTCTTTCTATTTCTTTGAGTTTTAATGCTGTTAATTTAGAACTGTAAAATTCAGATGCTTCTTTGAGTGTCGAAATATTTAATTCATTGTTTTTCCCGCCAATAATCCGATTGTCATTTATAAAACTCAGTTCTTCTTTTAAAATTGAAAGGTAGGTTTCTTCTAATTTTATTTGACTGTTTAGATCATCAAGATTTTCTTCAATTTTTTTTACTTCTTCAGATTTCTCAAGTTTGTCTATGAAGTTTTGTTGATGATTTACTGCTAAAACAGTCACATCTCCACTTGCTTTAACCTGAATACTTTTTGCGTCAATAAAAGGGGATAGATTAATAAATTTTAAAATTGTGATTCCAGCGTTAAGTTCAGCCGTTTTTTGCCTTGTAACTTGAGCTTTATCAATAGAAACAGTTACTTCGTTAACATCTGTTTTGATTTCTTTTTCTGTAATTTCTTGTGCAAGTAAATTGCAGGAAATTAAACTTAATAGTAAAATATTTATTGCTTTCATAATATTGATTTTCTAATAAGATGCAAGACTTTCGTTAATTCCATAAATGTCTTCATTAGTGGGCGATTAAAACCCACTGATTATTAATTGTTTATTATTTAGTTCTTTGACATTTTTGTAATCGTATTTCGTAAGCACTTCTCTTACAGGAGTTTTGTCGAGTAGAGATATGCTAAGGATTTGTAGTATTTCGTAGATTGAGCGGTCAACTTTCAATCTGTTACCAATTATGGCAACCAGACAGTATGCAATGATCGCGCAATACATTTGGATTTTTACAGCATTTAGAGTTGTTCCCCAACAGGATTTAATCTTAAGGTGTTGTTTCATCCACTTGAAAAACAGCTCTACTTCCCAACGCTTTTTATACAGATAAGCGACTTCAGTAGGTTCAAGCTCCATGTTGTTGGTAAGGAAAATTAGCTCCTTATCCGTTTCACAATCATAGTATTTGATTCTCCGAAGCTTTTCTGGATAGTCCCTGCTTGGGTAGTAGGATTCCAGCTTGCCGATTTGATCGTATTTAACTCCGGTTGATTTGTCAACCGAACTGGAATACATTCTTTTAAATCGCATATTATTTTTCGCTCGTGTTACGAAGAAAGCTCGCTGTTTATGAAGATTGTACAGTCTCCCAAAATCAATGTAAGCTTTGTCAATCACATAAAAGCTTCCAGGCTCATATGAGATCAGATCAAGAGCATTGACATCGTGCATTTTGGCATTTGAGATATACAGGAATGTAGGTATTGATGTTTTAACATCATACAGAGTGTGCAGCTTAATGCCACCTTTTGTTTTCCTAAACTCAGCCCACCAAAATACACTGAGGCAGAGATCTATTGTTGATGAATCAAATGCATAAACATTACCTTCAACATTGATCTCAAAGTCCGATCTATAGCAGCTTTTGCGTGCTTCTTCAATAAGAACGTATGCAAATTCTTCAAAGATTTTATAGCTACGCTTTTCATTGGCATTACCAAAATTCCTTCGCGATATAGTTGAACCAAAGCCGAGATGATAGTACTTGGATTTATGAGCCTCAAGACTGAGAAGCAAATCTCTCATACTGTCTCTAGAGGTAAGCTGTCCAAATACCATACATAGCATTTGATTCCAACAGGTAAAAGTTCTTACATGCTTATTTCCCTTGTGTTTTTCAACGATCCTGTCGAAGATACGTCTGGGTAAAAAATCTGTAAGTTGAGCGAAGATATATTTGCCTTGGTTCATGGATAATTGCTTGTTTACATGCAAAGTATCCATAATTCAATTCAAATCGTCACGCTATCAAAAATCGCTACAAGTACGACTAACAAAGAATTTCAAAGAACGTTTTTTAATTTAAATCGCCCACTAGTGAAATGTCTTCATAAAAAATTATGAATAACGCCTGTTACATGTTGTCGTGGCGGTTTTCGAAGAGCGTCAGTGTCCGATAGAACATGACGGTTAAGAAAGGAGCAGAGACAACTTATGCCACTGCACCCGCAATGCAATTTGCAAATTGTTAGCAACCGTATTTTTTTATTTATCAATTATTACCTTAAAATATTTCATCTCATATTTAAAATCACTACTTACGTTCAAAATATTTCCTCCATATTCCAAGGAATCATAATCCTGCATTTCTGTAATTTTAATATTGAGAGTAAGTTTTTTCCTTTGTTTACTAATAATCTGCCCTGTAATTACGAAATCATAATCTTCTTCCGTGCAGTCTTTACAAAGTGAATAATGAGTACTTATTCTTTTTTCCGATGTATCTATTCCAAATGGGATTTTCACAATATCACCAATACTTAAATCTTTAAAATCATTTTTATTGATTTTACTTAATTCTTTTAGTTCTTTTCTTATCGCATCCAGTTTCGGTTTATCAGGTTTAAATTCTCTTTCATAACAAATTGTCTTAGTTGTAAAGAGTCCTTTTTCTAAAGCATTGGAATGTATGTTGGGTAATTTATCAAATCTTTTCTTACGTATTTTATCTATTTTTTTTAACGACATAAAATCGTATGTTCCAGCGTATATGATTACAACTTCAACTTTGTCACAATCTTTCTTCAGTCTAATGTCAGTCCACTCCATACCTACGAAGCGAAACAGCAAACTGTCAGTTTCTTTTGGAATGCTAATTTTAAATTGACCATCCATATCTGTTTTTCCAAAGAGCACATTGTCAGCGTTTTCTATGTGTACTCCTGGTAGTGTTTCTAAATCCTCAGAAATCACTCGCCCAATTATCGTTCGGTTTTGTCCATTGAGATTTAGACTTAAAAAGAGTGAGGCTAATATCAATATTTTAGATATTTTCATTTTGGCGATTTCAATATGGTTGCTAACGTATGTGCATGTATATGATACGCATATATATGATTAGCTTGGAATGTTGTAACTCGTTGTAATTGATTGTCTTATAGGTGGAATATGAGCTGGTTTGAGTTTTTATTCTGTGCAGAGTCAGGTTCAATGTATTCGGCAATTTTGGTTTTTTAGTGCATTAAATATAATGTTTTATATTTATTACATTAAAATAATCAAACCTTTTTTCAAATCAAGCAACCCTCTCGGACAAATCTTCAAAGTAGCGGACTTTCAATCCGATATCGAAAAGGGGCAAGGCCCCGGCACATTATAGCATCGTAAGTATGAGTGATGATTTTGGGGCGAAGATTGTGCAATCGGGTTCAGGCAAATAACAGCCTGGATTGTTGAGGCGCTGAATATATTTTGCACCGTCCTTCAGGGCGGTGATTATGGAAACATTTAAAACAGGCTTTAGCCTTTAAGAACTATATTAAAGGCTAAAGCCCTTTTTCTGAACTGCCATTTTATCACCGGGCTAAAGCCACCGTGCAAAAATTAAAACTCAATTCCCTTACGCGCCGGTACACCTTTTTGGTAGTAATGATTTACTTCTTTCATTTCGGTAACCAGGTCGGCCAGTTCAATTATTTCGTCGGGGGCATAACGGCCGGTAAGCACCAGTTCCAGGTTGGCAGGTTTGTTTGTAATCAACTCCGTTACCGCTTCAACAGAAATGAGTTTATAGTGTAGCGCAATAAAAATTTCATCCAGGATGATTAAATCATAGCGCTCCGATTTTACCAACTCCATAATCTCTCTCAACCCCTGCTGTGCTGCTTGAATATCGGCCTCAGTAGGATCGTTCACAATAAAACATCCGCGGCCGTATTGTTTTAATTCAATTTGGGGCAGGTAGTTTTGTATCGCTTTAATTTCGGAGTAGGTTTTTCCTTTTACAAACTGGGCGATAAACACTTTTTTATCGGCTCCTGAGGCCCGCAAAGTCAATCCGAAAGCTGCTGTTGTTTTTCCTTTCCCGTTTCCGGTGTATATGTGCACGTAGCCTGTCATTATTTATGATTTCTTTTTTTGCAAAAGTAGGGTGTTTAATGTGTGCTTTCGTAAATATTCAAAATTATTTATGCTTTTCCGGGGCGCAAGTTTTTTACTGTTTTGCTTTACCCTTTTGTCCCCGACGTAAAGTACGGGATTTCGCAAGCTCAACTGTTGACATTCAAGATTGTTGAAGCTATTTTTAGTTTTTAAAGATGTTTGTCAGAAAGTCATTACCACAAAGAACACGAAGGCACAAAGTTGGAAAAATAAATGCAGTAATTTTCTTCGTGTACTTTGTGCCTTTGTGGTTTCTCTTGCGAATTCCATTTGCTTTTTAATCAACAACAAACTTCACCCCAAACGAAAACATCGATGCAGAGAATGCTGAGTTGCGGTCGTATTTGTGGTATTTCAAATCGATACTTTTTAAACCCAGTTTCCAGATGTGGCCTTTCGTAAATACATCGGTGTAGCTAACCCCAAAGCCGTAGTTATTGGCCGAGAATTCCGACAGATCGTAGTCGGAAGTATAAAACTCTTCGGTCGACAAATGCTCGTTGTACGGAGCAAAGTAATCGGCTGCCGTTTGGTTGTAAAACCGATACGATGGGTACACTGTAAACTTATCGGTAATCTTTACCGGAATTTCAATACTTGCCGTGTGCGAAGTAATTCCCCAGTCGTCGGTGTAATACCGGTAAAAGGTGCGCAGTGTTACCCGGTGGTTTACAAAATAGTTGAGGCGGGCCCCTAGTGCTATTTTAAAACGCGAGTCGGGCAGCTGCTCAATATCATCGGCTAAATGAAAGTTCTCGTAAAAATAATCTTCCTTATCGGCAAAATAAATGCGGTGGAATGGAGTCGCAAGCAAACCGTCCTGCAGAATAAAATCGGCCGAAACATATCCGGTCATCCTGCTCGAAAGTATTTGCGAAAGCCCAATACCGGCAGAGTAGGAGTTTCGTCCTTTGCTGCTATGCTCGTTAAACGACGGATCGTAGCCGGGAACTATCTCCTGGAAACCACCTTCGTCTGGCCTTAATTCAATAGGGTAGATGAGGCTCCAGGTATCGAGGTAAACGTTACCATTCAGCGATAACTCGGTATTTTTCTCGTTAAATAACCAGGTGCGTCCTGCGCCAAAACCAAACGAGGTGTAATCAAATTCAGCCGAAACCGATAAGTTGGCATTCCACAGCCGGTTTCTATCGTCGGAGCTGTGGCTGTAACTGCCAACCACGTTGCCCCAAACATCCGATTTTGATGCACCACTGCTGGCCACAAAAGGATCGGCCGGCTGCTTGCCATCAAAAGGATTAATGTTACTCGACGAAGCCGAAGTATAGGCCGATGCATTCGCGTTAATAGTCAACACATCATCGTCGTTTAACGGAATGGCTACAACAATAGTTGGCGATACATCGGTAAGTTCTTCAGTTCCGCGGCCACCGGTAACAGCGGCATTTTCACCGTCCTGCTCGTAATAGTTTAGCAGGAAATCTATCTCGGTATGCTCCAGTACGCGTTTTTTGTATTCGCCCGCAGCGTTTTCGTCCTGGGCGCTAACAGCAAGTACTGATGCAATCAATAATAAACTCAATAAATACTTCATGTTTTAAATTCGATTTAATTGCAGCCACATCCGCCACCGGTTTTACCTCCGTTTGCTCCCGAAGCAGCCTCTCTGTAAGATTGAAAAGTAGTTTGAAATTTGTCGATCTTGCGGTCGGCCAGCGCCATATCCGGATCGTTTATATTTACCTTTTCGTACTCTTTAAGCACTGTGCACGAACTAAAAAGCATAATGCCCAGTCCGGCCAGTAGAATAATTTTTTTCTTCATCCTCATTCTGTTTCGATTTTAATATTTTCTGATTGATGGATATTTCCTTCATCGTCAACGATTATACATTCTATTTGCGGCAATTGGTTAATACGGTCGAGACCCACATCAATACCCATTACAAAGACTGATGTTGCCAATGCGTCGGCCAGTTCGGCTTTAGGTGCAAATACGGTAGCACTGATAATTCCGTGTGCCGGATAACCGGTTCGCGGATCAATAATGTGTGCATAACGTATTCCGTTGAATTTTACATATTTTTCGTAGTCGCCGGAAGTGACAACTGCTCCATTTTTAATGGGCAGCAGTGCAAAAGCTTTGTCCTTGTTCATTGGGTTGGTAATGGCCACTTTCCAGTACGAGCCGTCGGGTTGTTTGCCCCAGGTATTCATATCGCCCGATGCGTTTATGATTCCGGCACTTACACCTTTGCTCATAAGTAATGCTTTGGCTTTGTCGGCAGCATATCCTTTGCCGATAGCGCCAAAACCAATCTTCATTCCTGCTTTTTTCAGGAAAACGCTTGAAGCCGCTTTGTTTAACACAATGTTTTTGTACCCAACCTTTTCCACCGACGCTGCAATGGTTTCTTCCGAAGGCATCTCGGTCATTCTGCCATCGAAATGCCAGATGCGGTCCATGGAAGCATAACTAATGTCGAAAGCACCATCGGTTAATTCCGAAATACGAATGGCACGTTCGATCAGTGCAAAAAGTTCAGGCGATACTTTTACAGCTTTTATGCCTGCATTTTTATTTATCGCCGAAGTTTCAGAATTCGCATCCCACGAGGAGATCAGTTTTTCAATGCGCTGAATTTCTGCAACCGCCAGATCAATATAACCGTTTCCTTTCTGTTCGCTGTTGGCAACAACGGTAATGTCGAAGCGGCTTCCCATAAGTTTTAGCGTTCGTTTGTAAGCTTGCTGGCCAAAAACCGACAACCCCAGTGTTACTAAAACTAATAGTATTGATATTTGGCGAACCATTAGTTCACAAAGGTTTCAAGATGTTTGATGTATTCGTTGGGCGAGAGTTTTTTGTAGCCCGTTTCGCCCAGCACCTTACCGGTTTCGTCCAAAACTACCACCAGAGGAAAGAACCCCTTCTGATTGTATTTTTCGGCCAGTTCTTTGTTGGCTTTCACTTGCTCGCTGTCGGGCTGGTTTTTTTTCTTACGTGGAAAATCGGCTTTATAAAGCACGAAATGTTCTGCCGAATAGTTTTTAAATTCATCTGAACTCCAGATCTCGTTCTCCAGTTTCATACAAGGGGCGCACCAATCCGATCCTGAAAATACCAGGATGACGGGCTTGTCTTCTGCTTTTGCAGTTTGTAATGTTTGCTGAAAATCGCTTTGCCAGTTTTGACCAAACGAGATACCCGAAAGAATAAGGGTAAGTAGAAAAGTCAATGAGGCACTTTTAAAAATTAGTTGTTTGCTCATTGTTTTATTCTGTTAAAATTATCGAATCATGTAGATTTTTCGATATGTATAACTTAATAGGGCTCAAATTGTTTTGCCATATTGTAAATTTAACAGAATTTAAATGTAGAGAGGGTCTGCAGTTATTCTTGTTCAGGAATGTTAAGCTGGTCGTTTACAACGATTTGAAAACCCAGCTGTTCTGCTTTGTCAACATCTTTTTCGTTAAGTCTGATTACAATTAAGTTTCCGGTAGAACAAAAACAGGCCAGGCAAAATGGGCCGGTGTCATATGTGACTCTGTCTACCGAATAAACAGCAATGTTGTGGTCTTCAAGATAGTTTGTTACTGCGTGTTTGTAATCGCCGGTGCCTTCATAATAATCGTCCCACTCATTTGCACAACCGGTTTCAACAATATCCATTTTAATACCTTTTTCATCATTGCAGGCAGCAATAATAAACAGCAGCAGCGTAAATACAGGAACAATCCGTTTCATAACAGCAGTTTCGTGAAAGATGACTTTGTTGGCTTAAAGGTTGCGCTGTGGTGCTTCTGTTACTTCGCCGGCTTTGTAAAAACGTGTGGTAGGATAAGCAAATTGAATATCAGTTTCTTTATTAAAAGCGATAAGAATGTCTTGCCAGAGTATATTTTCTGATCCGCGTCGTTGCCGTGGATTGCACAGGTAACGAATGGTTAAACGCACGCCAAAGTCCATCACCTTAGTATATACAATTGGCGTTAGGTGTTTGTAATAAATCATATAATTTTTACTGGCCTCCTGAATTTCTTTTTGTGCTTTAACGTGAATGTCTTTTGAATAATCGTGAATGATCTGATCCAAAATTTCTTTGGCTTTTTGCCAGTTACTTTCAAAGGTGATGTTCACTTTCATTTCGTTCCAGATGTACTCAAAACCGGTGCTGAAATTGGCCTGAGGTTCGAGAAAAACCTTTCCGTTGGGCAGGTGAATAATGCGGCCTGTACTTTGGTCGGCATCTACCCAGTTCCCGATTTCAAGAATGGTAAACTGAAAAAGCCTGATATCGATAACATCGCCCGTATGCGGGCCAACCTGCACACGGTCGCCAACATGAAAAGGTTTACGTACCAGAATAAAAAACCATCCGGCCAGGTTGGTTAGCGGATCTTTTAAAGCAATGGCAATACCGGCGGTAAATAAACCGAGAAAAGTACCGAACTCTTCAAATGCATGAATCCAAACCGCACTGATTAATATTAATCCCGAAAAAGGAATGATAAACGAGAGGGTGCGCTTCCACGAGTAACGGATTTTTACATTTTCGGTTTGCCGCCAAACAATACGCAATATCAACAGGCGGGTAATTGAAAGAAAGATCAGGATGATGATCGAGATAACTATTTTATGCTGAGTGGCAACACTCAACCCCGTTTGGTTGGTAATAAATTCGTTTATCTCCCTCATTAAGATACGGATTAGCGTTTAGCGGAAGTTACGAAATATTTTGTTTAGTTCTGCGATACAGCTAAAATGCATTATTCAATTGCTTTCTGTTCTTTCGAATGAACAAACAAAATTGTACCCAGGTCGTCGTAACCTGCAAAAGTGTTTTCTTTTTCGTGTTTTATCATTTCTTCACGCAGACCTACCAAAATTAAACCGGCATCTTTTGATGTTTTATTGATGATTGCCCGTGTAGAAATTTCATCGGTGCGCTGAATGATCTTGATATTTTTTTCGGTAATCGGCATCCTTCCCGACAGCACCAGCTTTTTCATTTCCTGTTTTGATTGCTGCACTTCGTTTTCGTGACAAACCACAAATATTTCGATGCTCGCCTTTTTTAAATCCGGATGTCCCAGAATAATAAAACTCAGCAAAATCATCAGATTGGCATTCTCTGTGTCGAACGAATTGATCCAGACGTGGATCCCATTCTGAATTTTCATCTTTTTAGGTGACGATGCTAAAACGCAAATATCAAAATCGCCACTGTTTACCAATGCAAAGTTCTCAATTATTCTCCCCAGATTATCTGGTTTTTCTTTGTTGTATTCAAAAATAACCATGTTGTTCTCCATACCCGCAACACCCGGAATTTGAATGGCTTGTGCAATGGCCGAGGTGTACGATGGCGAAATAATTGTATCGATGTAAACGTAGTTTTCTTCGTCTGCTTCTTCAAGCATTAGGTTTAACATTTCGTCCGCTTTTTCAACGGTTTTTGAGGAATAATAACCTTCTATCAGGTATAAAAAAGTCCCGAAGCCATATTTATACGATATCCAGCTTAATAACTGAAATGCACGGTTATTGTGTGTTGTCTTATCCGAAATACAAATTGCACTGGGGCGCCACTCATTTTGTTTAACCATTTTTTTGCGTTTCTGCAGGTGTACCTGCAACTTCCGGTTCAGCTGAAAGAGCGAGTTGGCAAATAGAGAAGCAAAGTCTTTGCGGTGTTTGTGGTAGTGGTTAATGTACAGATAAATCAATGTCATTGCACCGGCCGACAGCAAGGCGTACGAAGTACTGATTTTAAACATCACCCAGATGGATACCAGAAATCCAACCAGCGACAAATACCAGCGCGAGCGGAAAGTAGGGCGGTACGATGGTGAAGCTCCAAAATGATTCAAGAATGAGATCAAACAGAGCGAACCGTAAGTAACCATAAAAAACATAGAGATGATGGAGGCAACGGCATTTACGTCGCCAAGTGCCACAAATACAAAAGCAATGGCCACAGTAACAATCGATGCATTTTGTGGCTCGTTATCGGCCGGATTACCTTTGGATAGCCAGCGGTTGATTCGTTTCGATGGGAAAGCATGATCGAGTGCCAGCGCTTGTAAAGTACGCGGAGCAACCATAACCGAACCCAATGCCGAAGAAATGGTTGACGCAGCCAGACCAAGCGGTACGATTATCGAACCGGCGATGGCAATTTTACCCATTATCAACTGGTGCTCCAGCAAATCGGCTGTTGATGCCGACATGGTGAGTTTATACACAATAAATACGTAAAGTATCATTCCTGAAACTGTTGCCAGTACCGTACCTAGCGGAATGGATTTCGATGGATTTTTTAAATCTCCCGACAAACCAACTCCGGCCGTCATTCCCGTAAAAGCGGGGAATATAATGGCAAATACCACAAAGAAATTCTCGAAGTTCCGAAACTGATTACCGGAGAAGGGCAGGCTTGCCGATTGCGAAAATTCTGTCGATCCGAAAAAGAACATAATGATGGATACAAACAGAATGGCTACTACAAAATAGAGTGCTTTAACGCCCAGATTGGCGCCTTTTTTTATGATCAGAAAAGCCAGACCGGCCATAACAGGCAAACTGATGGCCTGCCGCGGCAGCAGAAAGTCGTATTTGTCGGCCAACAGGTTGAAAAAGAATTCAAATGCTTCGGTAAAAGCAATAACATAAAACGCTACACTGATGGCCTGTGAAAAGAAAAGGGCAATGCCAATCGTGGCACCGATATTCAAGCCAAACGAGCGCGAGATGATGAAATATTCGCCTCCGCCTTCAACACGTTTGTTGGTGGCAATTTCTGAAATGGCAAGCGCTGTTGGAATGGTTACCAGGTGCCCGAGGAAAATGATAAGCATAACACCCCAAAAACCCAATGTTCCCACTGCATAACCAAAACGAAGAAATAAAATGGCACCTAAAATGGTTGATATAGCTGTAAGAAATACCGGGGCAGTTCCAAACTTGTTGCTGTGTGTAGTCATAAATGTACTTTACAAATCTGCGATATAAGATAGAATGTTTTTTTGTTAATCAAGCAAACCAAAGTCAATATTCCACATATTCCGCAAAACCTTTTTCCACCAATTCATCATTTAGGGTTTGTTCGTTGTCGGCAAGGCGTATAACACCAATATAACGGCCAAATTTACCCACCTCCTTGTCGGTTTCAACAATCACCTGGTTGGCATTGTTCGCTATCCGTTCCAGCACAAATGCTTTTGCTTTCATGCCGTTTTTATATTCTTCCGAATCTTTTTTTACGTTATAGGTTTCGGGGGTGTTTATACCGCGAAGACGAATACGCTGAAAAGTGGTGATTTTAAATCCGAGATCGATAACCAAGTCGATGGTGTCGCCATCAACCACACGGTCAACTGTTGCTTTGTAGGTATACATGTGAATTAATTTTCTTCCCTTCAAGATACGGATTTGAAAGTTAATAACCTGAGTCCGGCTTTAAAATAACTCACCGCTTTACCCATTTCCATTCCTGTTTTGTGGCTAAGTTTCTATGGTGGCATTTTGTATAAGTCGTTGTGTTGTACTAAATTCGGAAAACGAATAAAACTAAAATGCCTGAATTAATACGATCGAAACCGTCGGGAGTACGGCAGTGGGCTTTGATACTGGCTCCGCTAATTAGTTTGTTGGTAATTCTTTTTGCCGATCTCGATCCGCAGAACCGGAATGTAACCTACTGTTTTGCCATTGCTTTATTAATGGCCATCTGGTGGATAACGGAAGCCATACCACTGGCTGTAACGGCTTTGCTTCCGGTGGCATTGTTCCCCTTGTTTGGCGTAGTTGATGGGAAGACGATTTCGGCCATGTATTTTAACCACCTGATTTTTCTTTTTATTGGCGGATTTCTAATGGCTTTTGCCATGGAGAGATGGAATTTACACCGAAGAATAGCCTTGCGCATTTTGCTGGTTGTTGGAATAAGTCCGGGGCGAATTTTGCTGGGATTTATGCTGGCTACATCTTTCTTGTCGATGTGGATGTCGAACACAGCCACAGCTATGATGATGGTGCCCATTGCGCTTTCAATAATTATTAAACTGGAAGAAAGCCTGGGCGAAAAGAAAATGGGAAAGTATGCGATTGGGTTACTTCTGGGAATTGCCTATTCTGCATCGATTGGCGGGGTGGCAACTCTGGTAGGTACGCCACCCAATTTGTCGTTTGCACGAATTGTAAGCATCATTTTTCCGGAGATGACCGAAATCTCGTTTGCCGACTGGTTTATTTTTGCCCTTCCGGTTACGGTGCTGTTGTTTATTATGGCATGGCTCTTATTGTATATCATGTATAAGCCTCAAAAAAGCTGGAAAAAAATTCACATCAACCAGTTTCGCGAAGAATATAATGCGCTTGGAAAAGCAAAACCTGAAGAGAAGATCGTTCTGATTTTATTCATTATTCTGGCGTTTTTATGGATATTCCGGTCGGGTTTTACCATTCAGTCGTTTGAGATTCCCGGCTGGTCTAAATTATTTAAAAATCCGTCGTACATCAACGATGGAACTGTGGCTATTTTTATTGCGCTGCTGCTTTTTATCCTGCCATCGAAATCAGAAAAAGGGGAGCGGTTAATGAACTGGGAAACGGCACGAAAAATACCCTGGAACATTGTGCTTTTGTTTGGTGGAGGTTTTGCACTGGCGCAGGGGTTTGTTGAATCCGGTCTTTCGGTGTGGTTTGGCGAACAAATGGCCGGGCTTGCCAATGTAAAGCCAATTGTACTCACTTTTGCCAATGTTTCCATGATGTCGTTTTTAACCGAACTAACATCAAACACAGCAACAACCGAAATGATTCTGCCCATTCTTTCGGGGCTTTCAACCACTATTGAAGTTAATCCTTTGTTATTAATGATTCCGGCAACCCTGGCGGCTTCGCTGGCTTTTATGTTACCGGTTGCCACGCCCCCCAATGCCATTATTTTTGGCACCAACCGCATTCGGATTAAAGACATGGTTAAAACCGGAATACTACTCAACCTGGCAGGAATTATAGTTGCCACACTGGTGATGTATTTCTGGGGCGTTTTGGTATTCGATATTGATGTTACTGTATTTCCTGACTGGGCGGCCGCTGCGGTAGGATAATAGGTTTTATTACACGGCTCCAACAAGCCAGTCAACAAGTTTGCTGCGCAATTACGAAGATGCAGGGGGCGATAAATCAGTTAGTTACATCGCTGGTGATTGTAATTGTTTGGTAAAACCAAATTTTCAAAGCGACTTATGTTAATAATCTGAGTGGTATTTTGTAAATTACAGAGACTTATATAAGTATTGGGCATTACTAATCTGCCCAATCCAACTATCAAAAAAGCTATCTAGTATGAAAAATACCAGCAGCAGCACTATGGCGAATAAAGTTTTAGAAGGAATAAATTATCTCATTTTGTTTTTCCTCGTCTTCGGAATTTCTTTTACTGCAAATGCAAAAAAACAAACCCTGACAAATGAAGTTCAAAGTCCATACATTCTACTCAATATTCTTCCAGAACAGTCTACCTATTCTTATGTTGGAGAGGTAATCAGCTTTCATTTGGTACCAACTAATATTAGTAGTCTGACCATTAATGATGTGGCTCTGCTTATTCCATTTTCAGGGACAACTAATTATATCGGCACCTTGCAGGCAGGCGAACAGGATTCTACTTTAATAACCTACACTATTACGCAGGCTGATATCGATAACGGTTCGCTTACCATTTCAACAAGGGTTACAGGTGTAAGTATCGGAGGTTTAAATGTATATGCCAATGGCACAATAACACTGGAAGCGGAAAACCGGGCTCACACGTTCGACCTGGTAAAAACGGCGCTGCAAACCGAATATAGTGCGTTGGATACCATTCTGTATCGGTTTAAAATATCGAATATCGGAAACACATCTTTAAACGAGGTGTTTCTCATTGATAGCGTACTCAATATTACAAAATCGTTTCCCAATATGGCGCCTGTTGATGTATATGTCGACACAATACCATACATTATTACACAAGCTGATCTTGACAACGGATCGATAACCAATATTGCCAAAGTAGTTGGAAGGGTAGGTAATAATGGATTAATTGTTACTGCATCTGATACCTGTACCATAAACGCAGTTCGGAGATCAGCAATCGCACTTGAGAAAACAGCTGATTATTATACTTATAATAACGAAACACAAATTATAACCTATACTTTTTCGGTAACAAATACGGGTAATGTTACCTTAATTAACGCAACTATTACAGATCCGCTGACATCGACAAACTATAACCTTGGAACTATTGCACCTAAGCAGACTCGGAATTATTATGCCACATATAACATTTCGCAAGTGGATTTAGACGATGGGTCGGTAACAAACATCGCAGAAGTTAATGCTACCACTCTTTTTGGTGACCCGGTCAACGACTCAGATACAGTTGTTATTACGGCCGTTCAGAACGCTTCTCTTTCCTTGAATAAGGATGTTGAAGAACCGTATTATTCAGCGGCCGGAGATACGCTCCACTATTCGGTGATAGTGAGAAATAGCGGAAATGTAACCTTAACCGATATACAAGTTACTGATCCGATGACCGGAATCAGCAGTACCTTACCCATTTTGGTTCCGGGAGAGAGTGACACAATGAAGGCCATCTACGTTATTCTCCAGGCTGATGTTGATGCAGGTAGCATCGTAAATACTGCAACAGGTAGTGCTCGCGATCCAAACAACCAACTATTGAATGAAACAACACAAACAACAATTGAAGCTCTCCGGTTTCCATTCCTCAACCTAACCAAAACCTCGGATAAACTCCGCTATGATTCTGTTGGTACAACAATCGGGTATCAAATAGTTGTGGAAAATACGGGTAATGTAACCATTTTCGATGCTGAGGTCACCGATCCGATGATCGGTTTGTCTGATACTATAACAGAGTTGTCGCCCGGCCAGGTAGAAACATACGATTTTTTGTACACCGTTACACAGGCCGATATCGATTCAGGAAAAATACTAAATACCGCAACAATAGCAGGTGTTGATGCCTTGGGAAACCAAGCTCTGGCCAGTGATGATTGTACCGTTTTGGCCTTACAGGCCTCATTTATTGAAATCTCGAAGACTGTTTTTCCTCAAATCGTTGAGTTTGCAGGAGATAAGGTAATGTATTATTTCGAAATAAGTAATTCGGGGAATATTAGTTTGAGCAATGTTGTGCTTGATGATCCGAAGATTTCGTACTCCAATTCTATACCGGCACTGCTGCCGGGAGAAACGTGGCTGGATTCAGCTCAATATTCGATTACGCAAACCGATATTGATGATTTGCGTTCCACTAATACGGCCACTGTAACGGCAAATACTCCTTCCGAAAGCGTTATTTCGGCATCCGACGGTGCCAAATTTACGATTAAAAACGCCGGTGCTATCGAGGTCGTTAAAACATCGCTAACAAATACTTATTCGCTTCCCGGCCAGCAACTGGATTTTGAAATTGAGGTACACAACATTGGCGATGTTGATTTGGCAGAAGTTGTTTTGACCGATTCGCTTACCGGTGAAACCTGGAACATTGGCGATTTGCCAGTTGGTAGTTCGCAGCTTGTTTCAACCCAATACACCGTTACTCAGGCTGATATTAACCAAGGGGAAGTGCTCAACCGGGCACAGGCAAGCGGAATTGAAAATGCACCCACTGCCAGATCGGTTTCTTCTGAAGATGTGGTGCAGGTAAAAGCATACATAAAAGGAGGAATCGAATTGGTAAAAACCTCTAATATTAGTACGTATTACAGTTCTGTTGGCGAGCAAATTGATTATGGATTACAGTTTACCAACTCGGGTAATGTAACACTTTATGATATCGTAGTAACAGATACTTTAACCGGTTTGGTTCAACAATTTGATTCTCTGGCTCCGGGGGCGATTCAGAGTATCACCACAACACACTATGTTACCCAAGCTAATATGGACAGGGGGAATTTAATAAATACTGCCACCATATCGGCACTTACACCCAATGATGAAACGGTGAATGATGAAGCATCAAAGCATCTTTATGCTTACCAGTCACCAGTATTAACGGTTACAAAAACTGCCGACCGTGAATTTTACTCAGCTGCAGGTGAAATCGTAAGTTATACGGTACTCGTCGAGAATTCCGGCGATGTAACGCTGACGAACGTTGAGGTAACTGATACCTATATAGGACTGTCGGAGAACATTGCTTCAATGGCACACGGAATAGCACAGTCATTCACAAAAAAGTATGCCGTTACCCAGACAGATGTTGATGCCGGCGAATTGTATAATTTTGTAATCGTTAGGGCAACAGCACCATCAAGAAACTTTATTGTTGAGGCAGCTGATTTAACGTTACCCGGAATACAAAGTCCGGAAATAGAGATTACGAAAACCTCTGACGATGTTAGCTACAATTCGGTGGGCGATGTACTGAATTATTCTTTATCTGTAAAAAACACGGGTAACGTAAGTTTAAGCAATGTAAGTGTCGCCGATCCTTTAACAGGAATGTATCAGGTATTTCAAAATCTGGCACCTGGCTCCGATTCAACATTACATACTTCGTATACAATAAAACAGGCCGACCTGGATGTTGGAAAAATTGTAAATATTGCTTCGGCTAATGGTTCTGATCCCGGATTAGCCAAGGTAAACAATTCTGATACCTTGATTATTTATGCCGACCAAATTCAATTAATTTCTTTAACAAAAGCAGCTTTACAAAGTGATTACGAATTTGTAGACGACTGGATAGATTATACCTTAGAAGTAAAAAATATTGGGAATGTAACGCTTTACGATGTAAAACTTCGCGATCCTTTAACCGGCTTAAATGTCACCTATCCCGAATTAGCTCCTTCGGTTGCGCGAACTTCGGTGAATGGGTATTTTGTTGATCAGCAGGATATGGACAGAGGCGAAATTGTAAACGTTGCCGAGGTTTCTGCCATTGGGCCTGATAGTACCGGCTTAGGCACCAAAGATAGTGTTAAGGTAGTGGCATTGCAGGCTGCATCAATTGATCTGAACAAAACTGCACGACCAAATATCGTTGAAAACTTAGGTGATGTGGTGAACTATAAGTTTACTATTGCAAATACCGGGAATGTCACGCTTTCCGATATAAACCTATACGATGCAAAGATTCCATACAACCGGAATATTCCCCAACTGGCTTCGGGAGAAATCTGGTCCGATTCAATAAATTACATTGTTAGCCAGGCTGATATCGATGGTGTGTTACTTGTCAATCAGGCTAAGGTTTCTGCTATGTCGCCTGATTCATTATCGATAACTGATTCTGACCGTGCTTATGTTGCCATAAAACAAAATGGTGCAATTGAGTTAGAAAAGAGTTGTCTGGATATAACATATCGGGCACCCGGAGATCAGGTGAGGTTTGATATTTACGTGACTAATATTGGTAACGTAACATTAAAGGATGTAGTTGTGACCGATTCGATTACCGGACAAACCTGGAACATTGATTCGATGTTGCCCGGAGCAGTTTCTGAATATTTGTCTACTTATGATGTCACCCAAAATGATATTGACAGAGGAAGAATTGTTAATGTATCCAAAGTAGAAGCGCGCGAAGCAACGCCGCTTAACCGTTTGGTGGTTTCGCAGGATTCCGCATTTTCAACGGCATTAAGAGGGCCGGCATTGGAATTGACTAAAACCGCTTCAGCTCTCACTTATAATACAGTTGGTCAGGTTATTTCTTATACGCTTGAAGCAAAGAACATTGGTAATGTAACTTTAACCGATATAACTGTTATTGATACCCTGACGGGAATCAATCAGTATTACCCGACTTTGGCACCAAAAACAAGTGAAACAATTAGTATTGATTATCTGATAACCAAACAGGATCTGGATCGTGGTATGCTAATTAATATGGCCACCATGGTAGGTAACGATGGCTTGTCAACTTTACCGCGTAACACACTATCACTTAGCGATAGCTCCTCCGTTGTAATTTATGCACTTCAGGAACCTGGAATTTTATTGGAAAAAAAATCAGATAAATTAACATTCCGAACAGTTGGAGAGCCGATTACTTATACTTTGATAGCTACAAATGCAGGAAATGTAACACTTGAAAACATTACGTTTACAGATCCGCTTACCGGTTTAAACCGGAATATTGGTTCTTTACCTGAAGGCGAAAGCGATTCAGTAATAGTGATATACAATATCACGCTTGACGATATCTATCAGACATTTGTAACAAATACGGCAACAGTAACAGGGAGTGATCCTTCAGGTAGATTGGTTTTTGATACAGATGAGGAAACAGTTGTTGTTGATAATGTAGCCGATATCGTGATAACTAAAACTGTTGATAACCCGACGCCAGATGAAGGGGGCACAGTTGTATTTACGGTAGAGGTTACCAATAACGGTCCTGCTCAGGTAACCAACCTGGTAGTAAGCGATACTTTACCGGCAGGATTGACGCTGGTAGATGCAACTCCATCTGAAGGAACCTGGAACAATCCGGACTGGACGGTTGGTACATTGGCCTTAGGAGAAACAGTTAGTATCGATATCACAGCAACGATCGATGTTGGTACAGGCGGAAGCACGATCACCAATACAGCCGATCATACCCAGGATCAGGCTGATACGAATATAACGCCGGATGATACGGGCGAAAGTATTATGGTGGGTAATGTTGCAGATCTTGTTACCAATAAGACTTTATTAAGCGGTGAGCCAACACCGGCCGAAGGCGATGTAGTCTCTTACCTGATAGAAGTGACCAATAACGGATCAGCGCAGGCTACCAACATCAGCTTAACCGACCAGTTGCCGGTTGGCTTAACCGCAACAGCTAACAACGGACAGGTAAGTGCCGGAGTTTATGATTCAGGCACAGGTTTATGGACGATCGATACTTTAGACAACGCAGAGACCGCCACACTGACACTGGAGGGAACAGTTGATGCGGGCACCGGAGCCGATACGATCACCAACATCACCACATCTGCCACAACTCCGGATCAGGTAGATACCACGGATTCGGGAGACAATACCGAGGTAGAAATTGTAATCAACAACGACGCAGACATCGTAATAAAGAAGACCGTTGATAATCCGAAACCTGATGAAGGAAGCAATGTAGTATTCACAGTTGAAGTAACAAACAACGGGCCTGCACAAGTGAATAATCTTGAAGTAAGCGATGTATTGCCGGCAGGTTTGAGCTATGTCAGTGCAACACCATCAACCGGATCATGGAGCAATCCTGTCTGGTCGGTTGGCACCCTGGCCAACGGAGAGTCACAAACGATTAATATTACTGCATCGGTAGACGCTGGAACTGGCGGAAGTACTTTAACCAATACCGCAAGTAATACCCAGGATCAGACCGATACCGATGCAACACCGGATGATCCGAGTGCGTCAATAAGGATTAATAATCTTGCGGATCTTGTCATCAACAAAACAGTTGATAAGGTGATTCATACTGAGCACGATACTGTTATTTATACGGTAGAAGTAACCAATAACGGACCTGCCCGAATTACCAATCTTGTTGTAACTGACAATATTCCGGCAGGGCTGACCTACTTAAGCGGTACAACAGCCACAGGTACATGGAGCAATCCTGACTGGACGATTGCTGCACTTGATAATGGGGCAACTGCTACATTAGAGTTAAAAGCAACGGTTGATATTGGTACCAAAGGAATTGTGATCAATACTGTCAGTCATTCTATGGATCAGGAAGATTCAAATGAAAGCAGCGATAATCCAAGAGCTGTTATCTATGTTCCGGGATTGACCAGTTTAGTTACTCAGAAAACTTTACTCAGTGGAGATACACTACCCGCTGAAGGAGAAGTGGTTCGTTACGGGATTATTGTGGTGAACGATGGACCCTCGCAGGCCACAAATGTAAACCTTAGCGACAATCTGCCTGATGGCTTGACTGCAACCACAAATAGTGGTCAGGTTAGCCAGGGGACTTACGATGTAGTTTCCGGCTTATGGACTATTGGTACACTCGATCTCCGTTCTTATGCTATTTTGGTTCTTGAAGGAATTGTAGACATTGGAACCGGCGGCGATACCATCACTAATATTACAACAGCAGCCACTGCTGAACAGCCTGATATTCCAATATCAGGAGATAACCTGGAAGTGACAGTAGTTGTCGACAACCAAGCCGATCTGATTACAAATAAAACCTTAGCGAGTGGTGATCCAACTCCTGCCGAAGGCGATGTAGTGACATACGTAATTGAAGTAACCAACAACGGAAAAGCACAGTCTACAAATATCAGCTTGACCGACGAATTACCGGAAGGTTTAACAGCCACAGCTAATAATGGGGTTGTAACCCACGGAGCCTATAATCCGGGCACCGGCCTATGGACAATCGATACGCTGAATAATGGGGAAACTGCCACACTGACTCTTGAGGGAACAGTGGATGCAGGAACCGGAGCAGATACCATCACGAACATCGCCTCAATTGCAACCACTCTTGACCAGATAGATACCACCGATTCGGGTGATAATACCGAAGTAGAAATTGTGATCGACAATGAGTCGGATTTAGTAATAAGCAAAACGGTAAACAATCCAACACCTGATGAAGGTAGTACGGTTGTGTTTACCATTGAGGTAGTGAATAATGGCCCGGCCCAGGTAAGCAACCTGGTCGTAAACGATACCTTACCCGAAGGACTTACGCTGATAAGTGCCACTCCATCGAAAGGTACATGGAGCGCTTCGGCCTGGACGGTTGATACACTGGACGCGGAAGAAACCGTAACGATAGATATTACTGCTATGGTAGATCCGGGTACAGGAGGCAGTACAATTACCAATACTGTTGATCATACCCAGGATCAGACCGATACAGATGAAACACCGGATGATCCGGGCGAAAGTATCACGATTAACAATGATGCTGATATTGTGATAACAAAAACCGTTGATAATGCGAGCCCGGATGAAGGCAGCACAGTTGTATTCACAGTTGAGGTAACAAACAATGGTCCTGCGCAAGTGAATAATCTTCGAGTAAATGATGTATTGCCGTCAGGATTAAGCTATGTGAGTGCAACACCATCTAACGGATCATGGAGCTATCCCGACTGGACGATTGGCACACTGGCTTATGGTGAATCGGTAACGCTTACTATCACCGCTACAGTAGATGTTGGAACAGGAGGTTCGACCATTACAAATACAGCTTCACACACCCAGGATCAGATCGATTCGAACAAAACCGCGGATGATCCAAGCGAGTCAATAAGGGTTAATAATCTTGCAGATCTTGTCATCAATAAAACAGCTGATAAGTTGATTCATTTTGAGCAGGATACCGTTATTTATACGGTAGAAGTAACCAATAACGGTCCGGCCCGGGTAACTAATCTTGTTGTAATTGATAGTATTCCGGCAGGATTAAGCTACGTTAGCGGCACCACCTCTACAGGTGTGTGGAGTAATCCTGACTGGACGATTGGTACACTCGGCAACGGGGAAACTGCTACATTAGAGTTAAAAGCAACGGTTGATATTGGCACCAGAGGAATTTTGGTTAATACTGTTAGCCATACCATGGATCAGGAAGATTTTAAACAAAGCCGGGATAATTCCAGGGCAATAATTTATGTTGCGGGATTGACAAGTTTGCTTACTCAAAAAACTTTGGTTAGCGGAGATACACTACCGGCAGAAGGAGAAATTGTGAGGTACGAGATTTTTGTGGTGAACGATGGCCGTACGCAGGCCACGAATGTAACCCTGACCGATCAACTACCTGATGGCTTAACGGCAACGGCGAATAATGGCCAGGTTAGCCAGGGGAGTTACGATGCAGTTTCGGGCTTATGGACGGTGGGTTCTCTGGATATCGTTTCTTATGCAACCTTGATCCTTGAAGGGACTGTAGACATTGGAACAGGCGGTGATACCATCACCAATATTACTACAGCAGCCACTGCCGAACAGCCTGATATTCCAATATCAGGAGGTAACCTGGAAGTGACAGTAGTTGTCGACAACCACGCTGATTTGATTACAAATAAAACCTTAGCAAGTGGTGATCCAACTCCTGCCGAAGGCGATGTCGTAACTTACGAAATTGAAGTAACCAACAAAGGAAAAGCACAGTCTACAAATATCAGCCTGACCGACGAATTGCCGGCAGGTTTAACAGCCACAGCCAATAACGGACAAGTCACACATGGTATCTATACTACAGGAACAGGGTTATGGGAGATTGATACACTTGACAATGGTGAAACTGCGACGCTGATCCTTGAAGGTACCGTTAATGAAGGAACCAAAGGCGATACCATTACAAATATTACCACAGCTGCCGTTGGTGATCAGCCTGATCCGAATAATTACGAAGATGATCTGGAAGAATCCATAATTGTAGCCGGTTATAATCCTTCTAATACAACTGTTGCAGTAGAGGATTCTTTATCTGTAGAAATGGATGGAGAACTGGTTGGGGACGTTTCTGAAAACGATTACGATCCTGAAGGCGACAATCAGAGTTTCACTGTTCTGGATTCGACGCTAAACGGAACGGTAACCATGGATAGTTCCGGTAAGTTTGTTTATGTGCCTGATCCGGGATTTACCGGCGACGACAGCTTTGTTTACGAAGTTTGTGATGATGGAGTACCGATGGCATGCGATACGGCAAATGTTCACATTGTGGTTGAAGAGCCTGTTGTGCCAAATACGCCACCGGTTGCGGTAACCGATAGTTTCGTGATATTTAATAATTCTCCATTAGGCGGTTTTGTAATCACCAATGATTACGACCCGGATGGTGATGAAATAGCACTCAACCTCACGCCGTTAACACAAGCTGTTCAGGGAGATGTGACGTTCAGAGAGGATGGCATGTTCACTTATATTCCTACCGTAATGCAATTTGCGGGTATCGACTCATTCACTTACCAGATTTGCGATAATGGAACTCCTTCATTGTGCGATACCGGACTTGTAATCATCACTGTAACAGATTCTGACATTGATGGAAAACCTGATGATATTGATATTGACGACGATAACGATGGAATTGTTGATATCGATGAAGGTGATGGAACATTAGATACCAACGGCGACGGCTTGCCGGATAGTTATGATATTGATGCTGATGGCGATGGAATTCCGGATAATATTGAAGGCCAGCCTGAAGGTCAGTACAGAGAACCAGGCGGCATTGATGCCGATGACGACGGCCTGGATGACGAATATGATCCGGATAGGGGTGGTACAGCGATTGTACCCGTTGATACTGATTCGGATGGTATTTCCGATTATCTTGATTTAGATTCGGATGATGATGGAGTACCGGATAATATTGAAGGTCACGATGCAAATGCTGATGGATTGGCAGATAATCAGAGCTCAGGTTATGATGATGATGGTGACGGACTGGATGACGCTTTCGATAATTTCGAATTAAAATCGAATAGTAACGGAACCAACGCTCCGCTGCAGGATTTCGATAGCGACGGAATTCGCGATTGGAGAGACACCGATGATGATGGCGATGGTTTCCTAACGGCCGACGAAGATGGAAATAATGATGGTATATTCTCAAATGACGATTGGGATGGTGACGGACATCCTGATTACCTGGATGCCGATACCGATTGCGAACTCTTTATCCCGGATGGATTCTCTCCGAACGATGATAACATCTACGATTACTTCGTGGTTGAGTGTATCGACCAGTATCCGGATGCCAACCTGCAGGTTTATAACCGTTGGGGAAATATCGTATTCGAAAAAGACAACTATGGAAATGAGCAGCGCTGGGGGGCTGAAGATGCATGGTGGGACGGACGTTCTACGCACGGTCTGACTGTTGGAAGTGAAAAACTACCGCCGGGAACATACATTTACATTTTGGACCTGAAAGATGGTAGCGAACCGAGAACTGGTACTGTTTACATTAACTACTAATTTTTAATCTGGAAGAAATGATAACGAATATCAAAAATAATACATCAAAAGGATTAGGGATTTTGTTAATGGTTTTAACCAGCTTGTTTTCAACTGCTCAACAGGATCCGGCGTACACGCAGTACATGTTCAACACTCAGACCATAAACCCGGCTTATGCCGGCACCTGGAATACCGTTGGTTTTATGGCGCTCACCCGGCACCAGTGGACGGGTATTGACGGGGCACCAAAAACCTATACATTCTCTGTTCAGGCTCCGCTAAAGAATGAAAAGGTGGCCTTAGGTTTAAATGTCATCAATGATGAGATTGGTTTGGAGAAACGTTTTTCGCTTCATGCCGACTATTCGTACCGGATTAAGGTTTCCGATAAGTCTCATCTCCGTATGGGATTAAAGGGTGGATTTACCAACTACTCGCATAACCTGCAGGCGCACCAGTTATCATCGTCAGGAGGCATTGATGACCCGACGTTTCAGGGAGAAATAAATTCCGATTTTATGCCAAATTTCGGGGTGGGTGCATTCCTCTATAGTACAAAGTATTATGTTGGTTTGTCTGTTCCGCAGGTGTTGGTTAATGAATTTGAAAATAATTACAATAACTACAAGTCGGAGGCGCAGTTACGTCATTATTTTTTAATCGCAGGGGCTGTATTCGATCTTGGCGAAAATGTAAAATTCAAACCAACTTTTTTAACAAAAGCTACCAACGGGGCACCTGTTCAGTTCGATTTTACAGGCAATTTCCTGATTAAAGAAAGATTCTGGCTGGGAGCAATGTACCGAACGGGCGATTCTTACGGTTTTATCGCCCAATGGATTTTTGCGCAAAAATTACGTTTGGGTTATGCCATCGATTTTTCCATCAACGATTTGCGACACTACAGTGGTGGTACACACGAAATTATGGTTTCTTACGAATTGAAATTCCGCAAGGAGCGGGTGGTTTCGCCCCGTTACTTCTAAAAGTACTTAATGGAGAACGGCACTCAGCTTATTGGTTGCCTTTTTCTTTGTTGAATAGCTTGCACAACTATGTATTTGAAAGCTTATTTTGAATATAAACCTGAGACCAGGATAGTGTAGATTGTATCTGCAATCTCCTGATTTCCGGCATACAAAGCTCCACGGTGATTCATAAAAGTAGAATCGCTTCGGTTCAGGTCGAGGGGAGTGCCATCGAAACTGGTTGCCGGAGCACCAAGCTCGTTAAAAATACACGCTGTTGCGGCAAAATCCCAAAGGCTTCCACCACCGGGTGTTGGCTTCGGCAATTTAAAATAACAACCCGGAGCCTGCTCGAGTGTCCAGATAGCGTTTAAAACCGCACCGGCCTGTTTTTGTAGTTGCAATTGGTTGATGTTTAGTTCCTGCAACTTATCCTCCAGCCCGATGATAAATTTATCGAAATGCTCGTATTTCAGAAAAGTGCGGTCCATGTGGAGGGTAAATGTCCTTTTGCCTTCCAGCTGCAAATCCGGTTGCCAGCTTTTGTGGTTTTTAAAAGCTCCCTGGCCTTTTACGGCATAATACAGGTTCTTTGTAAGCGGATCGTACACGACACCAATAAGTGGCTCTCCCGATTTTGAAACCAGTGCAATGGAAACAGCATAACCTGGTGCTTTTTCGGTAAATGCCAGCGTTCCGTCCATGGGGTCGATACACCAGAAATAGTCTTTTTCGAAACGGCTCTTGTCGTCAACGCTTTCTTCGGTCAGCAACGCCAGATCATATTTTGAAATCGACGGTGAAAGTACTTCCAGTATTGTATTTTGTGCTTTTACATCCACTTCTGTAACCACTTGCGAGGCCAGGCTGTCGGCCGCTTCCTTATTGTTTACGGCCACTTCTTTTGTGGAATATTCGCTAATGAGAGTACCGGCTTTTTGAGCCGCTTCAATGGCCAATTGTGAGAGTGCAAGCAAGTTGTTCGATGTTAAACGCATACGCAGGATTGATCGGTAAATAAAAAAATGATGTGCTAAAGTTACACAAACTTGTGATTACACCGCGAGTCTTTCAATGACTTCGCGCGAAACACGTTCGCTGTACGAGTTGATTTTCCAGTGGCCCGGGTGCCAGCCTTTTAAAAAACGATGAAAATCGGCCCAGGCAAGGTGGTATAAATTCCGCCAGTCGGCTTCAAGCGCAGCTCCATCAATAGTGGTATTTTTCTTTCGAAGTGCTTCATGCAAATGTGAAAAATATATGTCGAGCAATTTGCCTTCGTATTTCTCACAGTCGTTTTCGCTCATGCAGCTGCCAATAAAATAAGCAAGGTCTTTCATTCCGCAACCACCGCCAACATATTGAAAATCGACAGCTGCCACATTTTTGCCATCGTTTGAAAAACAGAAGTTGGCCAGTTTGGCGTCGCCATGCACCAACGTTTGGGAAGGACTCTCACTAAGTTTTTTATCAATGGCTTTTGCAGCATTTTTTAAGGGCAGGTCGTCCATTGCCTCCAGTTCTTCCGGACGGGTTTCAAGGTGCCAGTAGGTTCCGGTTTCCCATAAACCTTCCGGTTGGTTTCCCATAAAAGTTGCATGAAAATTGGCCAGCCAATGGATACAGGCATTTATATTGTCCCAGTTAACCGAAGCACTTAAACGTTGCGCAAAACCAGTGCTGTCGAGGTCTTCAAAAACCATTAAAACTTCGCTGCCTTTTGTTTTCAGCGCATAACATTGTGGTGTTTTACAATCAGCGTCGCACTTTTCGTTAAACGATTTGTACCACTCGGTTTCCACTTTGTACGATTTTAGTTTCCGCTGATGCGAAAGATCGGTGTTCCAACCGCGCGGATGAGAACCTCCTTCGGGCAGGTTAACATGTTTTACTACCACACTTTCAAGCTCGCAACCTTCCAGCCCAAAACGTACGATTTCGCCGTAACCACTCCATAAACTCTGAATAACTTCAATTTCGTACAGGCTCTTAGCTCCGGTTGATTCCAGAATTATATTTTGAAAATGTTGATCCATTTATTATTGTTAATAATCGAATACAAAAATAGAAATTTATGATGCTTTGGATGGAATAGAACATCGCTTAAAGTAGATAATTACCATTTGTTATTCTACAAGTATAGGATGTGTGTTATCACTAATTTTACAAAAAAACCAACTTGTACTACCTAATAACCAGCTTGTCGGAAATCAAAAGTTAAGTTCATTCAAATAATCTTCATTTGCGAAGTATTAATTATAATTTTATTGCGATGAAGAATTTACTGACCTTTTTACTACTCTGTTTTCATAGCACCTTTTGTTTTTCGCAGGAAACAGAAAAATTACCTGAAATGCCCTGGGCCAACATTGCGGAAATGAATCAGGTACCAAACCTTGAAGAAACACTCTGGAAAGGAAATGTATTTGTTAAACTGCAAGGCTTTTATACTCTTGATGATTCATTAATTGTAGCAGAAGCCATTCAAGAACTAGATTCACTAACTAAAACCATTTCAATCAAGTTTTCAACACACCCACGAGGTAATCTGGAAGTTTTTTTTATGGATACTGCTTGGTTTCCTTCCGTGGGGGATTATTATGTTTCTGCATCTTCAAAATATACTAGTTTATATACAAACGTGACGTCTCAATCCAGCCACACAGCCGCTATGGGAAGAGTATATACCAGGCTTTTTATTGCTAAAGATACAAGCGGGAACTATGAAAACCTTCTGAAAAACTCGATAGCAAAAGCATTGGTTCCTGGTAGTTTGAGATGGGATGAATGCGAACGGATAACGCAAGAAAGAAAGAGTATATTTGATGTTAAACTTGGATCAAGTTTTGGAGACCTAAACGACTTAGATAAAGCAATTATTCGAGAAACCTATCGAGCAGGATATAAGGATCGACTGGAAACCGCAATGCAGCAGTTTAACCCCCAAGAATCATCGATAGTATGGCTAAAGAAAAATCCTTTCATCTATATGCTCTTGCCTTTAGGGCTTATACTTTTGCTTGTTTTTTTACTTTTTCAGCAAATCTCGAAGATTACAGAGAAGTGGATTAAGAATGGATGGCTCAGGTTTAATCTGAATGGTACAATAATAATATTATTGCTTGTAGTTATTATAAATTTTTACACAGAGATATCACATAATATTCAGTACAATAATATTTTAACAAGTTTTGCGGATTCTTTTTTTCATAATCTTAGGGCCTTTGCATTCGTGGGGCTAGTGTTCGGTTTGCCTTCCATTAATTTGCTGCGTGTTATTGAAAATCTAATTCATAAGAACACCCACAGGAAAGTATTGAAAGTTGTTTTGATCTTTTTATCAACAGGACTAATTCCTTTCTGTTCTTTTTTTGCTATAGCCTACTTTACAGATAGAGATGGTTTCTCAAGGTCTAATAATGATTTTGAGGTTTTTTCATATGTATTTGCTGGAGGTATTATTCTCGCGGCTTTTCGGGCATTAATTAGTTACTTTATCTTTAAAGAAAAGGATTTGATCATCGAAAATGAAACGAAACTGATTCAATTACGTGAGTTAAAAACCAAGGCCGAATTAAATGCTTTACATTCGAGAATCAATCCTCATTTTCTGTATAATTCATTAAACTCAATTGCCGGTTTGGCGCATACAAATGCCGATCAAACAGAATATATGGCGCTGTCGTTGTCAAAGCTGTTCCGGTATTCCATCAACAAAGAAAAATCGGATTGGACAACATTTCGTGATGAACTGGAAATGGTAAAAATTTACCTTGATGTTGAGAAAGTTCGCTTTGCCGACCGCCTGGTTTATTCAATAGAAATTGCCGACGAATTGAAAGAGACAAAAATCCCTCGTTTTATTATTCAACCATTGGCTGAGAACGCGGTAAAGCACGGTATTTCACAATCGGTAGAAGAGGGCGAAATTAAAATCAAAATTCAGAAAGAAAAGAAAGATATTTTAATTACTGTTGCTGATTCGGGAAAGGAATTTCCGCGGGATTTAACTCCTGGATTTGGATTACAAAGTATTTACGACAAATTGGAAATTCTATACGGAGATAAGTTTGAACTAAGTTTCACAAACAGCCCTGAAAAGCAGGTAAGCTTAAAACTTAAATAAATGGGACGCTTTACAACATTAATAATTGACGATGAGCAAATTGCAAGGCAGCGATTGAAGAGACTGTTATCCGGTTTCGATACAATTTTTGAACTAACTGGCGAAGCCCGAAATGGGGAAGAGGGGCTGGCGGCAATAAATCGACTAAAACCTGATGTGGTATTTCTGGATATACAAATGCCCGGGAAAAATGGTTTCGAGATACTCCATGAACTGGAATATGTTCCGATTATAATTTTCTGCACTGCTTATGAAGAATACGCTGTAAAAGCGTTTGAAACTGTGGCTTTGGATTATTTGATTAAGCCGGTTGAGAAGGAGAGACTAATGTTAACGATCGATAAACTAAAAAGTGTTGAAAGTAAAAATATGAGTCGCAAGATAGCAGAGTTGATTGATTTTGTAAATGAAAATAAGGAGTCGAAGGTATTGCAGTCGATACCCCATAAAATTGGAGACCGGGTGATTCTGATAAAGCCGGATAAGATTACTTATTTTGAGGCTAATGACAAGTATGTTGATTTTTATACTTACGACGGTAAACGTTATATGACGGAGATGAGCCTTAAAAAACTGGAAGAGCGTTTAGAAAGCAATTTTATGCGCGTTCAAAGAGGCATAATCGTTAATACAAATTTCGTTTCTGAGGTTCGTAAATATTTCAGAGGGAAATATATTTTGATTATCGATGATCAGAATAAGACCAGGATAGAAACCGGAAGATCTTTTAGTACAACTATTCGTCAAATTTTAGAATAGCTGTTATAAGATGCTCAAAATGAAGAACGGAAGCTAATTTAGCTTCCGTTCTTTTTATAGGATTTTGTGCTATTTATTTTAAATTCGAATTAAAAAGTTTTCGGTTACCTGCCATTTCGCCCAGCGAAGCAGGACCGTTAATACATCCACCTTCGCAAACCATAAATTCGATAAAGTTTGCCGGTGCTTTTCCGCGTGCATAAGCCTTCATCATGCCAACGGCTTTTTTGTCAACACCATTAATCACCAGCTCTTTAATGTTTGCTTCGGGGCGTTCGGCTTTAACTGCGGCGGTTACACCTCCTGACAGTGCAAATCCACGGTCCACTGTTTTTTTATTGTGTCGGTTTTCGTTATCCGGAATTCCGCCCAAATCAATATCCAGACCAACAATTAGTGCATTCAGCTCCTCAAACGACATTACATGATCAACTTTTTCGTTACGTCGGGCTTCTTTGCGTTTTCCAATACACGGCCCAATAAAAACCACTTTTGTACCCGGATTTTTCTCACGCGCCATATCGGCCGCATACATCATTGGTGATGGCGTATCCGATACAAAAGGTTTTAATCCTTTTACGTGTTTTTCAACGGTTTCCACATAACTTGGGCAACAACTGGTGGTCATAAACGGAGCACCTTCATCAAGGCGTTCAAGAAATTCTGCCGATTCATGTTCCACCGTTAAGCGTGCTCCGTCGGCAACTTCTACCACTTCGTTAAAACCAATTTCTTTTAACAGGTTTTCAATTTGCCCGGTCGACAGGTTAAACTGACCGTGAATGGCCGGAGCAAAAATAGCGGTGGTGTGCTCTTCTTTTCGGATGCACATCAAAATATCAATCAATTGGCTCACCTCGAAAATACTGCCAAACGGACAGGCAACCATACATTTCCCGCAGTAGATACATTTATCGTCGTCAATACGTTCAACTCCGTATTCATCTTTCGAAATGGCTCCAACCGGGCACGCTGCTTCGCAGGGGATAGGTACGTGGATAATAGCGTGGTACTGGCACTGCTTTTGGCAAATACCGCAGTTAATACATTTGTCGGTGTTAATTTGTGCCTGGCCATTAACCATACTAACGGCATCTTTCGGGCAGTTCATCATACACGGACGCGCCACACAACCCCGGCAAAGGTTACTCACCACGTACTGTGCTTTTACACAACTTGTACAGGCTTCGTCAACCACGGTCATTATTTCTTTTTTTACCTGCGTGCGGTTTTGGGCATTTTCGGCATAGGAACTAAGGGGAGTCAATTCATCTTTTTCATCGTCAACAGTGTAACCCAGCAAAGGAAATAACTTGTATTTTATTACCGCCCGCTCTTTATGAATACAACAACGGTGTTGTGCTTCGCGTTTTTTGGGTGCCATTTGAATGGGAATACGGTCGATTTCCTCAACCAATTTACCATCGGCAAAAAGCCTGACGATTTGTTTCAGTAAATCTCTTCTAATAATCAGTGTGTTACTTGTGTATCCCATGTTGCCTCTATTTTTTTGACGCCGCAAAAGTACTGCCTTTTTTATGTTCGGCAACACCTTTTTAGTGATTAGTTGATTCTTGTTAAGTCAGGGTTAAAACACCGAGCTAAAAGGTTGTTTAATATTGTTTTAGGGGTAGGGTTTAGGAGGTTGTGAAGAAAGTAAAACAAACTTTTATTAATGATTTATATTTAGATTTATTTAGCTTTGAAAGAAATACAAACAACGATCATGAAACGAGCATGTATATTATACATCCAAGGGAATTATTAAAATACGTGCGAGTTACATACTATACCACTAAAAACAACAATTATAATAGTATGAAATATTTTTTTACGCTGCTTTTTGTTACTACTATATTTTCGGCTTGCAATACAACTGACAATTGGGAATCGCTAATGGATAATGACCTTTCGAAGTGGGACCGGTATTTAAGTTATAAACACCAGTTGGGCTACGACGGGCAACAGCCAAAAGATGCCGATGGCAACTTAATAGAACCAATTGGATTAAATAAAGAAGGCTATAATGTTTTTACGGTAGCCGAACAAGAGGGTGAAAATGTTTTAAAGATTAGTGGCGAGATTTATGGCTGCCTGATAAGCAAGAAGGAATACAACAATTATCACTTACGATTGAAAATGAAATGGGGAGATAAGAAGTTTGATCCGCGTAAAAACCTGCTGAAAGACTCGGGGATTTTGTATCATTCCATTGGCCCTTTGGGAGCCGAGTACTGGCGCACGTGGATGCTTTCGCAGGAATTCCAGGTTATGGAAGGGCACCTGGGCGATTACTGGAGCCAAATGACTTCGGCCATCGACATACGCGCTTACCTTCCAGAATATATTATGAATCCGGTTGCCGATGCCAGTCAGCCTTTTTTACCGATGGGACAGGACGAGGATATTCAGGGATTTTGCCTGCGTAGCGGAAATTATGAAAAAGCGCCGGGAGAATGGAATGTACTGGAGCTGATTTGTTATGACGGAAACAGCATTCACATGGTAAACGGCGAGGTGGTAATGGTTTTACGTAACTCGCGTTACATTAAAGACGGCGAAACCTTGCCCCTGGATAAAGGGAAGATACAGCTGCAAAGCGAGGCGGCTGAGGTTTTTTATAAAGAGATTGAGATTAGGGAACTGGACGAAATGCCGGAAAATTTTGCGCGTTATTTCAATTAGTTTTTCAGAATCTTCTTCACTTTGGCAGCACTTATTTTACGGTGTTCAGCTTCAAAATGCCAGCCAACCGATTCAATCAATTGCTGCACAAGAGCAACCGTATCGTTGGCCTGGTCTTTTGCAATTTGTACCAGGTGGCTTTCCTCCACTTTTTCACGAATAAATTCTTTCGAGCGTTTATTCATGTTGGTCAAATCCGCTTCATTTATTTTGTTAATGATTCCCTTTTGTATGTCGTAATATTCCAGGTCGCTGTCGATGCTAAGAATCTCGGGCTCGGGAAAGCGTGATAACTCAACCAGTTTTTTATGCGGATTTATATCGATGTTTATTTTGGTGAGGTCGAAACCGATCATCACTTTGGCTTTAACAATTAGTAAAGCACGTTTTTCGGTTTGAAAAAGTTTGAAAAACAACTGTTTCTCGTCGCGGTGGGTGTACAATTCCGAGAATTCTCCTTCAACAGTAATTAATTTGCAGACCTGTTTTATTTTGTCAAGCAAAATAACTGACTGGTCGTGCAGTTGTTTTTCGTTACGGTTTTTGTAATAATAAATCGTTCCGAAAATTCCGGCAGCCAGTCCAATAAGTATTCCCAAAAAAATAAGGGTTTCCATAAAAAGTCTTGTTTTGAATATCTAAAATAAAACTTTTTATAAAAACCCCGTGTATCGTGGTTACGAAAAGAAAATTCTATTCCTCGCTTTCCTCCGGTTTTGGCAGAAAAATGTCGGCCAGTTTAAATATTGTATTGTTGCTTCGTTCCTGGGTAAGGTTGGTTGTTATTGCTATAACCAACTCTTCTTCCGGGTAAATTAGAACAGAAGAACTACCTCCGTGAACAGAACCTTCGCGACCATAAATTACATTTCCCTCGCGGTCGTGTAAAATTATCCACCCATTGGCGAATTGCGCTTTATGATTGTTGTTCAGATCAACAGGATCGAAAAGGTGAGCACGCGTGCTGTCGTTCAGGTAATCGGAATTGAGGTAAATATCGGTGAGTTTTACCAAATCTTCGGCACTTGATAAAAGCCCTTCGGATGGAGCCCGCCAGCGTAAATCAGTAGTCATGGCGTTTACCACCTGCGAAATAATATTGTGATCGTGAAAATTAGAACGCCCTTTTATGGTTGAAAACGGATTATCAGGGCAGGTATTTTCAAAATGCAGCGTGTCGGTTACATATTCCTGCAGCAGCTCATTGAATCGCTTTCCTGATGCTTTTTCCATAATGGCGCCAAGCAAGTTGAAATTTAAGCGGCTTTCCCGGTGGAATTCTCCCGGAGGAGCCATTAACTCATCATCCTGAAATGTTTCCAATCCTTTTTGCAGCGTAATGTTTGTTGCCTGCCAGTTGTCCTCGCTGTTGCTCATTTCCCTGAATCCGGAGGTGTGATCTTTAAGATTTTTGATGGTAACCGGAAGGAGTTTTTTCGGAAAATCAGGGAGATAATGCTGTATGGTAGAATCGGGATTAAGCGTGCCGTCTTCCACCATCTTTAAGTAAATAAGTGTGGTGTATAATTCTGATAAGTCTCCGATCCGGAATTTGGTATCACGGGTAACTTTAACATCGAGGTCGGTAGAGGCAAGACCAATTCCTTCAGAATAAATAAGTTCCCCGTTTTTGGCAATTGCTATTTGCATTCCCGGAATAAAGTTAATTCTCAGGTGAGTTACAAGCTCTTTCCGAACTTGTTTAATCTCGTCGACGTACTTTTTATCGTACAGAATGTCGTTGTCTGCTTTTTTGCAGTTTGTTAGTGTTAAGGCAATAAAAAACAGAATAAAGATTTGAATTCCTCGTATCATTTTTACTGGTTTTAAACTGGTTTCAACTTAAAAAAAGCAGTTGCAAAAATAGAAAAATTGAAAAAATCAGTAGTGAAATTTTGTTAAAAAAGACGCCGAACAGGGCAGTTCTACAGAAAATTCTTTTTCTGAAGCAGGTTTTGGAAAGCAATTTTATAGGTACTGCTAACCGGAATAAGTTTGTCTTTTATTTTAATCGTATTGTTTTCAATGTAGTCGATCTTGTCGATTGAAATGATATACGATTTATGCACGCGAATAAATTTCTGATCATCCAGGAGTTCCTGCATTTTTTTGAAATTCAGGAGCGTCATAATCCTGCTGTCTTCGGTATGAATTTGCAGGTAATCGCGCTGCCCTTCAATGTATAAAATCTTATCGAAATAAACTTTAACCGTTTTGTTACCCGATTTTATAAAGGTATATTCCGCGGTGTCGTTATTTTCTACCGGATGATGTGTTGGTGCCGGAGTATGGTTGTTCTGTTCTTTTAAAAAGCGGGCATAAACCTTCTCAGTGGCTTTTACAAAACGCTCGAAAGGTATGGGCTTTAAAAGGTAATCTACAACATCTAATTCGTAGGCTTTAAGTGCATATTCATCAAAAGCAGTGGTTAAAATTACGTATGGCGGATCTTTTAAAGTTTCGAGTAGCTGGATGCCGGTAAATTCATCCATTTGAATATCGAGAAAAATAAGGTCGACTTTATTTTCGCGAAGAAATGAAAAGGTTGACAAAGCATTATCGAACGTGCCTAAAAGATTGAGGTAATCAATTTTTTCGGCAAAACGTTCAATCTTTTTTAGGGCTAAAAGTTCGTCGTCAACAGCTATGCAATTCAATTTCATAAGAAACAAGTTTATCGGTTATACCGGCACTTTTATATGCACATCAAATTTATCCATATCCTTTTTAATATCAAAAGTAAAATTGCTGCCATAAAGGAGTTTTAGGCGCTTTTCAACATTTTTCAGCCCTGTTCCGGTGCCAGTGTCGGGCAATTTAAAATTGTTGCGTTTTACAAAGTTCGATGTGCGTAATTCAATACAATCAGTATCAATGGAAAAGTTAATTTTTACACCGGGCGACTCCGATTGTTTATTGCAATGTTTTACCGCATTTTCAATGATCGGGATAAATAACAGTGGCGGTACAAATTGTGAGTTAGGTGCTCCTTTTTGTTCAAATTCTAAAAATTTAGGGTCGGCAAAACTTAGTTTCGCCAGTTCCAGGTAGTCTTGTATATAACTGAGCTCTTTATCAAGTTTTACCATTTCGTGCGTTGACTCCTGAAGCATGTATCGCATAATTTTCGATAGCAGCACAATGGCATTCGACGCCTTTTCTTTGTCTTCATAAATTAGGGCATCAATATTATTGAGCACATTAAAAAGGAAATGCGGATTTACCTGCGATCGTAAAATTCCAAGTTCCGACTGAACGGTTTTGCGCTCCAGTTCCGATTTTGTTAAATGAAAATTGTACGAATAGCTGAACAGCTTAAAAGCTGTAGCGGTACCGATAATCATAAAATTGTTAAGCAAAGCAGAGAACATTTCGGCATTAAACGGGCGGCGTACTACCCAAAATCCCAGTAATGGTTGGATGTTCAGCTTTATAAACTGTGAGATGGCTATATTGAGTGCGATGATTACTGCCGTGCCAAGAATGAAAATTTCAAAGCGCCGCTTTTTGAATACAAACCGCGGAATAAGGTATTCGATAACGATGTAAACACCAATAATGTCGACGGGAATGTAAATGATATTTATAAACGCTTCCATTACAAATCCATACGACAATAGATAGGGAACCGTATAAAACGTAAATATAAATATCCAAAATAGTATGTGGTTTAGAACCCGGTACTTAAAGATCTTCATTGTAATGTTAAATGCATTTACCATACAATGGTAAGCCATTTATTTGAATAATCCATTGATATTCTGCCAATAAGCCAATAAAATCGTCTAGCGTCACTACTTTAAACGAATCTGAATTATGCAGATTGAGAAGTACAGTTGGCAGATGAATTCGTGCCGTTCGCAGATCTATTCAGAATGTCAAGCTCTTGTGAAAAATACTTAGGAGTGTAGTATCCTTGCCGAAGAAAAGTACATTTTGCCATTTCAGGCGGAATCTTCATGGTGGCTTTTGCAGGCGATACATTGTGGACCGGCCTCTTATGGTTTTTGCCCGGAGTTAAAATGAAACCTTAATGAGAGCGGGAAGCTCCGAAGAATGAGGAGATCACCCGTCCGAAATTAGGTTTTATGAAAACGGAGGGTGAAGACCATAAGCAGCCTTGAATTTTCTGCTTCGTCTTTGCTTCAAGGCAAAGATGAAGGCCGCCGGCAGGCAGAGATTTAAATAATTTTGGTGTGTTCTATAAATTAGAATCTATCTGATTTTTATTGTTCAGAAAAGCGTTCGATAGTTCAAATAGTCATAATTAGAGAATGTGGCACCTTTAAATGGCTACACTTGTTTCCTCATTTTCCGAGCGGGCAACCGTAACAGCTCCGCAACTGTCGCTCCAAACGTTAATCGAAGTTCTGGCCATATCAAGCGGCAGATCAACGGCAAGTATCAAGCCAATACCTTCAAGAGGTAATCCGGCGGCAGTAAGAATTACAGTAAGCATAACCAGGCCAGCCATTGGAATACCGGCTGCGCCAATTGACGCCAGCAAAGCGGTAACAACGATTAAAATTTGTTGAATAAAAGTAAATTCAATTCCATAAACCTGCGCGATAAACATGGCTGCAACACATTCGTACAGCGCGGTTCCATCCATATTTACGGTTGCTCCCAGCGGTAAGGTAAAACTGGTAATTTTATTCGATACACCACTTTTGTGTTCAACGGCTTCCATAGTTAAAGGTAGCGTGGCACTTGATGAGGCTGTTGAAAATGCAGTTAGCAAAGCCGTTGCCATGTTGTTGAAGTGCTGGTATGGTTTGGCCTTTGCAATAAATCGAAGAATTATCGGAAGGGTTATAAAAGCATGAATTCCAAGTGCTAAAACAACTGTTAACATATAGATGGCCATTCCCCCGGCCAAATCAGCCAGTTGGTGAGCATTTCGGCTAACTTCGCGCGAAACAATTCCAAAAATTCCCAGCGGAGTGAATTTAATAATGAACATGGTCATTTTCATCATCACTTCAAAAACTGCTTCAAAAAAGGTGGTCAGCGAGTTTTTGTATTTGTCATTAACTTGTGTAATAAATACTCCGAAAATAATAGCGAAGAAGATGATCGGGAGGATTTCTCCATTCGCCATGGCACTAAAAATATTGGGAGGAACAATTCGCATCAAAATTTCATTTATCGACCCAACATTGTCGGTTATTCCTTCAACCGACTGGGTTAATCCCATTTCGATGCCAACACCGGGGCGAATGATGTTTACAAGTAATAATCCTGTTAGAATTGCCAAGGTGCTGGTAGATAAGTAGTAAAGCATTGTTTTGCCACCAAGCCGCCCAAGGTTTTTTCCGCCTCCCATACTGGTAACCCCTGAAATTATCGAGCTTAAAATCAATGGTACAATTACCATTTTTAGAGCGGTTAAAAATATATCACCCATCCAGGCTGTGTATTTTACTCCCGAAGGAACATAATAACCAAAAAGTACAGCCAATGCCAGGGCAATTAATATTTGCCAGTGTAATTTAATCTTCAAAATCTTCATACCTTTTCTTGCCTTTTTTGGTTGAAAAACCAAATCTTTCTACACAGAACCGATTTTGTTTTTCGTGATGGTTTTTATTTTGATGCCGGTTTAATTAAGGAGTCGCTAATTTATTCTTTTTCGCCGATGTATCAAACAAAACTGACAAGTAGCCTTGTCTGAAATGTGAAATTGCCAGGTTTTAAGCCGTTTTGTAGCAATTGATCAAATCAAAAACTGAAAAAGATCAGGTTTTATATGCGACCGGTGATAGGGTAGCAGGCTGTAAAAGATTTGCTTTTTTCTTTCAATTGCCCTAACTTTTATAAGCTAAAACAGTAAGATCTCGTATTTAACTGTTTGGCTTTTTTCTAAATGAATTTCCAAATTAAAAATTAACGTATGAAAAAATTAGTTGCTGAATTTTTCGGAACCATGTGGTTGGTTCTTGGAGGTTGTGGAAGTGCTGTGCTTGCAGCCGCTTTCCCGGAGTTGGGAATTGGGTTTGCCGGTGTGGCCCTGGCCTTTGGTCTAACCGTTTTAACCATGGTTTATGCAATCGGGCATATTTCCGGTTGTCACTTAAATCCTGCAGTTTCAGTTGGATTATGGATTGGCGGTCGGTTTGATGTCAAAGACCTTATACCTTACATTGTTGCGCAGGTGCTGGGAGGTATTGCCGGTGCTGCTGTGCTTTACATTATTGCAACAGGTAAAGCCGGTGCCGAAATCGGAACTTTTGCTTCCAACGGATACGGAGCCTACTCGCCTGGAGGTTATGGTATGGTAGCTGCATTGGTTTGCGAGGTGGTGCTTACCTTTTTCTTCCTGATCGTTATTTTGGGCGCAACACATTCAAAAGCACCCAAATATCTGGCAGGTGTTGCCATTGGTTTGTGTTTAACTTTAATTCACCTTATAAGCATTCCGGTTACCAATACATCGGTAAATCCGGCACGTAGTACCAGTCAGGCAATTTTTACCGGTAATGGAGAGTTGATCGGACAGTTGTGGCTGTTTTGGGTAGCCCCGATAATTGGTGCAATTTTGGCCGGTATCGTGTATAAATACCTTTCTCCTGAAGAAGAATAATCAGACTGAAATATAAAAAAAGAGCCATCCGTCAGCTGAGGGATGGCTCTTTTTTTATAATTATGATTTGTTGTTGCGGTAATCAGATCAAAAACTGAAAGAGATCAGCTTTTTCATTCAGGTACTCGTAGATGAATCCATTTTCATCCATTCGTTTTACAAGGCCATTAAAATCTTCCTTTTTCTGCACCTCAATTCCGATAACGGCAGGCCCTTTTTCGCGATTTGTTTTTTTCGAGTATTCAAAATGGGTAACATCATCGGTGGGGCCAAGCACCACATCAACAAAAGTGCGTAAAGCACCGGCACGTTGCGGGAACCGAACAATGAAATAATGTTTTAGCCCTTCGTAAAGCAGCGAACGCTCTTTTATTTCTTCGGTGCGGGTAATGTCGTTATTGCTTCCGCTAACAATACAAACTACATTTTTCCCTTTAATTTGCTCGCGGTAAAAATCAAGAGCAGCAATCGACAGTGCTCCTGCCGGCTCAATAACAATAGCATCGCGGTTGTATAGCTCCAGAATTTTAGTACAAATTTTTCCTTCAGGAACCGATTGAAATTCGTCAACCACTTTTTTACATATTTCGAAAGTAATATCGCCAACACGCTGAACAGCAGCTCCGTCAACAAACTTGTCGATGTTTTCCAGCTTAATTACACTGTTGGCTTCCAGCGACTTTTGCATTGATGGTGCACCCGCAGGTTCAACACCAATAATTTTTGTGTTTGGGCTGATTTGTTTAAAACAGGCTCCAACTCCGGCTGCCAAACCGCCACCTCCTATGGGAACAAACAAGTAGTCGATCGTTTCGGTGGAATCCTGTAAAATCTCCAGACCAACAGTCGCCTGTCCTTCAATAATTTGCGGATCGTCGAATGGATGGATAAATGCCATGCCGGTTTTCTGGCAATCTTCCAACGCGGCACGGTGGGCATCGTCGTAAGTATCGCCGGTTATTATCACCTCAACGTGCGTTTTGCCAAACATTTTTACCTGCTTAATTTTTTGTTTAGGCGTTGTTGTGGGCATGTAAATTTTGCCTTCAATTCCTAACAGACGGCACGAGTAGGCAACGCCCTGCGCATGGTTTCCGGCACTGGCGCAAACCACTCCTTTTTCACGTTCAGCGTCTGAAAGTTGCGCTATTTTATTGTAAGCCCCGCGAATTTTATAGGAACGTACGATTTGCAGATCTTCGCGTTTCAGAAATACGTTAGCGCTGTATTCTTCCGATAAGTTCAGGTTTTTCTGAAGTGGTGTGTGCAATACTATTTCGCAAAGGTTATGCTTTGCAGTGGTTATATCTTTTAATTGGGGGAAATATTTTGTGTCGCTCATTGTGCAATTTTTTTGCAAAGATATATGGGACACCGCTAAAAGCAAGCTTGTCGGATAGATTTTATGACTTTTAGCAGAAGATAAATAGTCCAATGATTGCAGCCATAGCAGAAACGATTAAAACTGCGGCGGCAGAAATATCTTTTATGATTTTGATCTGTGTATTTTTCTCTGGAGAAATAAGATCACAAATGCGCTCAATAGCTGAATTAAATGCTTCGGCCCCCAGTACAATTCCAACACAAATCATAATCAGCAACCATTTGGTTCGGGTAATTTCGATGAGCCAACCCAAAGCAGTCGCAGTTATAGTTGCAAAAATGTGAATTCGAAAATTTATTTCCTTTTTCCACAAGTGCCATAATCCGTTAAGCGCATATTTAAAGCTGTGTAGCCTTTTTGCTAAAAAGACGTTTTTCATGGCTAGTAATTTTTGACATTTCCTCCCGGATCATCCGGGAGGAAATGTGTTATTCTTATTCTTTATACCAGTTTACTTTTCGTGTTGAATACATTAATGCAGCCAGTAGCACGAATAATCCGATACTTCCGGTTAGTAATGCAAACGATTCGAGTTGCAGCAGAATAAAAATGAAAAGGTAACAGCCGGCCAAACCTAAACTTGTTCCCAGCTGAGTTTTTAGTTTTGGCATAAAACTGCGTGTGTAAAAGAACACCAGTATAATTACTGCTAAAGCGGCAACCAGGTAAGCTATGTTAAAACCTAAATGCTCAGAAATTGAAAGCAACAGCAAATAGAAAATACTGATTGCCGATCCCACCATAATGTACTGAAACGGGTGGATACGCTGTTTTGACAACACTTCGAACATAAAGAAGACCACAAAAGTGATGATAATGATAAGGATGGCATATTTGGCGCTGCGGATGTTTTTTTGGTAATGGTCGGCAAGGCTTACCATTTCTACACCGAATTTTGAATTTTCAATATCGTTTTGATTTAAGGACTGATTGGTGCTTATCCATTGTTGCGGATAGTTTCGGTTAAAATGTAATACGCTCCAGTCGGCCTGAAAACCTTTTTCGTCCACATTACGGTCGGCAGGCAGGTAATTGCCTGTAAAACCCGGATCGTTCCAGATCGACTCCAAATGAACCGAGGTTTGTTCGCCCAGCGGAGTAAACATCAGGTTTTGGCTGCCTTTTAACAGCAGTTTAATATTAAATGCTCCGTTCAGGCCGCTGGTATAAAGCTCTTTCAAAGGAATGGAAACACCGCTGTGCCCGATCGATGATGTGGCTTTTCCGGGCGAAAATGTATAGGCTTTGTCGTTCCAGTTTAGTTCCAGCCCTTTGTTTATCCCTCTTAGGTCGCTGATTGATAATTGTAACTGGGCATCGTCCCACATTATATCCGAAGATTCGATGTTCAGTTTCTCCAGATCGATATCCTTAAAATTCCCGGTTATTGCAAGTTCCGCCTCGTACACATCAACATTGTAAATACTGCGTTGCAATTTTTTGGGTAGCAGTGTTCCGTTAACCGATAATTCTTTGGGAAGGAAGGTGGCATAACGTGTAACTTCGTTGTAGGTGTTTTCCTCCTCGTTGTAGATTTTCTTTTTGAAAGGAACAAATAGTACGGGGCCACTGATGAGCTGTTCGTTCGACCATTTGCTCATTACTTCGTCAACAACCTGAAAGGAATTACTCTGGCGTTCGCCAATCAGCTCCATAATCATTACTTTGGGTATCAGCAGAATTAGAATAAGCATCCCGATCACTAAAAGTTTGAACGATAGAGTTCGGTGAAAGCTGATTCCCAGGCGGTCTAAAATGTTTTCTTGTTTTTCCATGATTTAATTGTTTTGAAAGTACTTTGAGGTACAAAGTAGATTGATAAAAAAAATTAATTATTTGTAATATTTTGATTCTTTATTAAATCTTCCAATGCTTTTAAATGCAGCTCAAAAGCTTTACTCCCGCTTAATGTAACGGCGTAAGTAGTGTTGGGTTTTTTGCCCACAAAGGTTTTATTCACCGAAATGAATTTTTCCTTTTCCAATGCTTTAATGTGGCTGGCCAGGTTACCATCGGTTAATTCAAGCAAGTCTTTCAGTTCGTTAAAACTCAAGCGCGAATTTACCATCAAGGCAGCCATAACGCCCAGCCTCACTTTGTTCTCAAAGGCCTTATTCAGATTTTGAATCGGATTCTTCACGCTTCTGAATTTTTGTTTTCACGATTTAAGAACATAAATCCGTAAATAATATGAACGATACCAAAACCAATAGCCCAGAAATAAAGCCCGTAACCCGGAAATATAGCTGCAAGAAGTCCTAATATAATTTCTACCAAACCAAGACTAAGAATTTCGGGACGTGTATATTTTGCTGCGTTCACCAACGCCAATCCATAAAAAATGAGGAAACACGGACTTACAACGCCGTAGTATCCGCGAAATGCAAGTATCGTGGTTAGTATTCCACCCGTTGCAAGCGGAATAAGCAGATTGATCAGTAACAGTTTTGAGCCCGGTCCCCAAATGGGTTTTTGCTCTTTTTTAGCCTGTTTTACCGTTAAAACGTAAATGGTGAATAGCGACAGAACAAGTACCGTAATGCCGATTATAAAGACAGCTGTGAGCGTGTCGTTTATATATTCCTGCCGTACAGCGGATGGGAATTGAATATAAACGATGCGGTAGGCAAAAAATGCACCAATCAGCGCGTAGATACCCACCATTATTCCTGATAGCCCGCTTAGTGACAGGAAGCGGCTTGAGCGCTCCATAATGTTGCGGATGTCTTTTAATTCGTTTAACAGCTTTTCTGATTCATTCATTTTAAAAGTACTTTGAAATACAAAGTAAGTGAATATTTTTTAGAAATAAAATAGCAGGGGCATTTTTTCATCTCTTTTTTCGATTCACTGCGGTGGAATATTGGTTGATAGGGAAGGAGACTTATTGATCGAAAACTTATACTTGACCGTTTAACAAAATGTTTTAACTTCGCTAACACTTTAAACCTTCAAAAGAGAAGAAAGAAATGAAACATTTATCGCGCGCTTTCGACGGTCAAAATGAATGGTGGAAATACCTGGTTGTAATTCTTGTGGCATTGTTTGTGGGGCAAATCGTTGGTGCTATTCCGCTTGTTGTTGTAATGGTGGCAGCCATAGCCATGAATGGTGGACAGATGGCGACTCCGGAGAATCCGATGGATTTATCTGCTTATGGAATCAATCCAAGCCTTGGATTAGCATTAATGGTTATTCCATTTATAGTAACGCTTGTTTTGGCTATTGTTCTGATAAAGTCGTTTCATCAACGAACTTCAAAAGATGTTGTAAATGGTGGTCGGCCTTTTAGGTGGAACAGGTTTTGGCTGGGAGTTGCTGTATGGGGAGCAATAATGCTGATTTTATTTTTTGTGCAGTTACTATTAAGTCCGGAAGAGCTTGAGTTTCGTTTTGATCCGGCTGCTTTTATCCCTTTGGTTTTTGTTGCTGTTCTTCTTATTCCTATTCAGTCGGGCACCGAAGAATTTATCTTCCGTGGTTACCTGGCACAAGGGGTAGCCGTATGGACAAAAAACAGATGGGCGGTTATTCTTATTCCATCGGTTCTGTTTGCTTTATTGCATGGAATGAATCCGGAGGTGAAAGAACACGGATTCTGGATGATGATGCCATCGTATTTTGTTTTTGGTGTGGCATTCGCAATTACAGCAGTACTCGATGACGGAATTGAACTGGCCATTGGTATTCATGCCGTTAATAATACGCTGGGCTCACTATTGGTTACCAGTAAAGAATCGGCGATACAAGTTCCTTCATTGTTTTTCCAACAGGAAACCGATCCTGTTAAAGAATCGCTGGCTTTAGTGCTTTCCTCGGTAGTTTTGCTGGTAATTTTAAAACAGATTTTGCAATGGGATTTTTCTGTTCTTTGGAAAAAGATAGAACTATAGTCGGTATAATTGGATCTTTTTAATCGTTTTTTTTGCCGTCAGCTTTAGCTGACGGATAACATGATGAAGATACACAGGGCTTTAGCCAGAACATTTTTGTATATTTGACTATACACAAAAATCTCAATCACATGTCATATACCACAATTTGGCTTCATTGTGTTTGGTCAACTAAAAATCGTGAATGTATAATCTCGAATACTTTTCGTCCTGTTCTTCTCAAACATATCAGGCAAAAAGCGAGTGATAAAGGTATTATACTCAATTACATTAATCTTCATAGAGATCATGTGCATGCACTAATAAATCTTGGAAGGAAACAGACTATTGCAGATGTAATGCAGCAACTAAAAGGTGAGAGTTCGTATTGGATTAATAAAATGAATGTGATGCCTGTAAAATTTTATTGGCAGGATGATTATTTCGCTGTTTCAGTTAGTCAATCACAAGTGGAAAGAGTAAGAGAATATATAAAAAATCAGGACGAGCATCACCGAAAAATAACATGGGAAGAGGAGGTTGATCAGTTTTTAAAACGGTATAATTTTTAGCGAATTAATGGCTAAAGCCGGGGAGTCTTTTTACTCTTATATTCCGTTGGCTAAAGCCAACGGCAAAGGATAAATATAATTCTATATAAACTTGCCAATGCCTATTATTTTGCTGTCAGCTTCAGCTTACGCATACAGGAAATATAGAACAAAAAAATAACCGATCTCCCAGGAGATCGGTTATTTTTTTAAGGCGGTTTTAATCCGCATCTTCTTAGTTCTTTTCAATCCAGTGAGCGATCCAGTCGCCAACTGCCGATGTGCTTTGTGCCGGTCCTTCAGCAATGTCTTCGGTAACAAAACCTTCAGCCATTGAAGCCGCAACAGCCTCGCGAATCAATTTACCTTCTTCTTTCAGGTCGAAAGCATATTCGAACATCATAGCTGCCGAAAGGATGGTAGCAATCGGGTTGGCAATATTTTTACCAGCTGCCTGTGGATACGATCCGTGAATTGGCTCAAAAACCGAAGTGTGGATACCAACTGATGCTGATGGCAACAATCCAAGCGATCCGGTGATTACACTGGCTTCGTCGGTAAGAATATCGCCAAACATATTCTCAGTAACCATTACATCAAAATTCTTTGGCCACTGAATAATTTGCATTGCAGCATTATCCACAAACATATATTCTGTTTGAATTTCAGGATAATCTGGAGCCATTTCCTGTGCCACTTCACGCCACAAACGCGAGCTTTCCAATACGTTGGCTTTATCAACCACAGTAAGCTTTTTGTTACGTTTAGCAGCAAATTCGTAACCTAATTTCAAGATACGCTCAACTTCTTCACGAGTGTAAATACAAGTGTCGAATGCGGTATTTCCATCGTCTTTTCTACCTTTTTCACCAAAATACATTCCACCGGTTAACTCGCGGATACAAACAAAATCAGCACCTTCAACCAATTCGCGGCGAAGTGGCGATTTGTGCAACAATGATTCGAAAGTTTCTACCGGACGGATGTTGGCATACAATCCCAGTTTTTTACGCATGGCCAGCAATCCCTGCTCAGGGCGTACCGGTGCTTTTGGGTTGTTGTCGAATTTTGGGTCGCCAATAGCGCCAAAAAGTACAGCATCCGAATTCATACACAATTCGTGAGTTTCTTCCGGATACGGATCTCCAACTGTGTCGATGGCAATGGCACCTGTTAGTGCCTCGGTGTATTCTAATTCGTGATTAAATTTTTTTGCAACAGCTTTCACTGCTTTCATGGCCTGATCAACAATCTCAGGTCCGATCCCGTCGCCGGGCAATAATGCAATGTTAAGTTTCATTTCTACTTTTATTGTCGGAAGCCCGAAGTCGGGAGTCCGAAGACGTTATTATTTTTCGTTTTTTAATTCTTCCAGTTTTGTGGTGTTAAACTCGTTTTCTATTACGTTTAACATTCGGGTTGTTGCCAGGATTGCAGCGGCGTTTTGATCAGGATGCAGACCTTTAGTTTTAAACTCGTGATCGTTGCGCCAGGTAATAACCGTTTCAACCAGGGCATTGGTGTTACCGCCCGGAGGAATGGTAACCACGTAATCAACCAGCATCGGGAATGCTTTCTCGAGACGTTCATAAATCTTTCGTAAAGCCTTTACAAATGCGTCGTACTGTCCGTCGCCATCGCTGTATTCCTCATAAATCTTTCCATCAATTTCAAGCGAAACGTTGGCCATCGGGCGCAAACCCATGGTATAGCTAATCGAGTAATTCACCACTTTTACACGTTGATCAAAAAGATCATTCTCCAAAACATCGGCAACAATATATGGCAGCTCGTCGCTGGTGATAGTTTCTTTTTGGTCGGCCAGTTCAATAACCTTATCGGTAACTTTTTTCAGCGATTCTTTATCCAGCTCAATGCCAAGGTCTTCCAGGTTTTTTCTGATGTTGGCTTTGCCCGAAGTTTTTCCCAAAGCGTACTGGCGTGTACGGCCAAAACGTTCCGGGAGCAAGTCGTTGAAATACAGGTTGTTTTTACTGTCGCCGTCGGCATGAATTCCGCTACATTGTGTAAACACAAATTCACCAATCAGTGGTTTATTGGTTGGAATGCGAATTCCTGAAAATGATTCAACAAGTTTCGAAACCTTATTCAACTGGGCTTCATTCACCCGTGTTTTCATTTTCAGGTGATCTTTTATGGTGGCAATAACACTCGATAGGGGAGCGTTACCGGCACGTTCGCCTAATCCGTTAACCGTGGTATGGATACAACGAATTCCGGCTTTCAGCGCATGAAAAACGTTAGCAATCGCCAGGTCGTAGTCGTTGTGCGCATGAAAATCGAATTCAACGTCAGGAAAGCTTTCGATCATTTCGTGACAGAAATCGTAGGTTTCATCCGGATCGAGGATGCCCAATGTATCGGGAAGCATAAAACGCTCCACCTTTTCATCTTTCAGGCTCGATATCATAAAGTGAACGTAGTCTTTTGAACTACGCATACCGTTCGACCAGTCTTCGAGGTAAATGTTTACCCTGATTCCCATTTCGTCGGCATGGTTTAGTACTTGTTTGATGTCGTCCACATGCTGTTCCGGTGTTTTTCGCAATTGCTCGGTAACGTGTTTATACGATCCTTTGCACAGCAGGTTAATCACTTTCCCTCCGGCTTTGGCAATCCACTCCAGCGAAATTTTTCCATCCACAAATCCAAGTACCTCAACTTTATCGAGGTGACCTTTTTGTGCCGCCCATTTCATTACCTTTTGCGTGCCTTTGAATTCTCCTTCCGACACCCGTGCTGAGGCAATTTCAATGCGGTCAACTTTTACATCTTCGAGCAACACTTTTGCCACACTGAGTTTTTCCCCTTCGCTAAACGAAACTCCGGAAGTTTGTTCGCCATCGCGAAGGGTAGTATCCATTATGGTAAGGCTTTTGCCTGAAATTTCTACTGCTTTGCCTGTCATTTTTGTCTGTCTGTTTCAAATTATCATGTCATTTCGAGGAGGAACGACGAGAAATCTGTTTCAATTATCAGATTTCTCTCCGTCAACTGACGGATCGAAATGACAGCAACTAATTAGCCTCAAATTCTGCTATTTGCTCCTTCATTTCAACAAGGTAGTCGATATCATCCAATCCGTTTTGCAAACAATGTTTTTTGTACGGATTGATTTCGAAATCAGTTGACTCACCAGTAGCTGTTATGGTGAATTTTTGATTTGGAAGATCGACTTCAAAAGTTGAATCTGCATCTTTTTCTATCTGAGCAAAGATTTTCTCAAGGAACTCTGGTGAAACAACAACCGGTAACAGGCCGTTGTTCAACGCATTTCCTTTAAAGATGTCGGCGAAGAAGCTTGAAACCACTACACGGAAACCATAATCATAGATGGCCCATGCAGCGTGCTCGCGGCTCGATCCGCTACCAAAGTTTTTACCGCCAACCAGGATTTTACCTGAATATTTTGTGTTGTTTAACGGGAAATCAGCTTTCGGACTTCCATCGTTTTCATACCGCCAGTCGCGGAAAAGGTTGTCGCCAAATCCTTTACGTTCCACAGCTTTCAGGAAACGTGCAGGAATAATCTGGTCGGTATCTACATTTTCGAATGGCAGAGGTACTGCCGAAGTATTTATTATTGAAAATTTATCGTATGCCATTTTTTTATTCTTTACTCATTATTGATTGAACCACCCCGCCAACCTTATAGGTTGTCACCCCTCCTGGAAGGAGGGGAAAATTTCTCCTCCTTCCAGGAGGAGTACTCCGATAAAATCGGAGGGAGGTGGTAAAATATATCTACATCATCTCTCGAGGATCAGCGATTACACCAGAAACTGCTGCGGCGGCTGCAGTTAACGGGCTGGCAAGCAAAGTGCGAGCACCTGGTCCCTGACGGCCTTCAAAGTTTCTGTTTGAAGTTGAAACAGAATATTTACCTGTTGGAATTTTATCATCGTTCATGGCCAAACATGCTGAACATCCCGGTTGACGCAACTCAAAACCTGCTTCTTCCAAAATCGGAACAAGTCCTTCTGCTTCAATCTGGTTTTGCACTGCTTTTGATCCCGGTACCAACCACGCAGTTACGCTATCAGCTTTTTTCTTTCCTTTTACAAAAGCGGCAAATTCGCGGAAGTCTTCAATACGGCCATTGGTACAGCTTCCAAGGAATACAAAATCAACCGGTTTGCCTTTCATAGCATCGCCTTCGTTGTATCCCATGTATTGCAACGATTTCTGATAAGTCGTTTTATCTGTTCCTGACAAACCTTCTGAAGTTGGAATAGTCTGCGAAACACCAATTCCCATTCCCGGGTTTGTTCCGTAAGTGATCATCGGCTCAATATCAGCAGCATCAAAAGTGTAATCGGTATCGAAAACGGCATCTTCGTCTGATTTTAACTCCGCCCATTTTTCCATGGCTTTGTCCCAATCTTCACCTTTTGGCGCAAACTGACGGCCTTTTACGTAATTGAAAGTAGTTTCATCCGGAGCGATCATTCCACCACGGGCACCACTCTCAATACTCAGGTTACAAAGTGTCATTCGGCCTTCCATCGAAAGACTGGTGATTGCCGAACCTGCATACTCGATAAAGTGACCGGTACCACCACTGGTTGAAATTTTAGAAATGATGTACAGTGCGATATCTTTAGCAGTTACGCCTTTATCTAAAGTTCCGTTAACGGTGATGCGCATTTTCTTTGGCTTTGGCTGCATAATACACTGGCTGGCCAAAACCATTTCCACCTCGCTGGTACCAATACCAAAGGCAATGGCACCAAAAGCTCCGTGTGTAGAAGTGTGGCTGTCGCCACATACGATGGTCATTCCCGGCTGGGTTAAACCCATTTCAGGGCCGATAATGTGTACCACTCCATGACCTTCAGTTCCCAGGCCGTGATAAACGATACCGTTTTCATCGCAGTTCTTTTTCAACATGTCAACCTGGTTGCGCGAAAGTTCGTCTTTAATAGACAGGTGCTGGTTGATGGTAGGTACGTTGTGGTCGGGAGTAGCTGTGGTCTGATCCGGACGATAAACTTTCAATCCGCGGCTTTTCAATCCTAAAAAGGCAACCGGACTCGTTACTTCGTGAATAAAGTGACGGTCGATATACAATACATTTGGGCCTCCTTCAACTTGTTTCACCACATGTGCATCCCAAATCTTATCAAATAATGTTTTTGCTGTCATGATTTTATTTTGATGTCATTTCGATCCGTCAGATGACGGAGAGAAATCTGTCACTTAAAGGAATCAGATTTCTCCTCCTGCGTCGTCGAAATGACAGCGTTATACTCTATTATTTACAATGCTGCCGGCAATTTGTTTATGGCATCTAAAAAGGCCTCAACCGAAGCCGTAATAATATCGGTATGTGCACCAAATCCGTGGTAGATCGAATCATCATATTCTACCTGCATGTGAACTTTACCAATGTCGTCGCTTCCGCGTGTAATGGCCTGTACAAGGAATTCTTCAATAATTACCTGACGATGAATGATCTTTTTAACCGCTTTAATGGCTGCGTCAACCGGACCGTTACCATCAGAAGTAGCATCGAATTTCTCACCCGAAATATTCAAAATAACGGTAGCCATCGGTTTTAAGCTTTTGCCGGTAACCACCTGCAGGTAATCCAGTTTAATACGGTGCTCTTTACGTGTTGCATCGCCTACCAACAACGCGATATCGTCATCACGGATATCCTTTTTCTTGTCGGCCAATTTCAGGAATTCTTCGTAAACTTCATCCAACTTTTCTTTATCCAACTCGAAGCCTAACAACTCCAAACGATGTTTCAATGCAGCGCGGCCACTTCGGGCAGTCAATAGAATTGCCGATTCGTTAATACCGACTTCCACCGGATCCATGATCTCGTAGTTCTCGCGGTTTTTCAACACGCCATCCTGGTGAATACCCGACGAGTGCGCGAAAGCATTACGTCCAACAACCGCTTTGTTTGGCTGAACAGGCATGTTCATTAATGTTGAAACCAAACGGCTTGTTCCGTAAATTTTCTTGGTATTTACACCGGTATCAATTCCCAGTGCTTTGTAATGCGTTTTCAAAGTCATTACCACTTCCTCTAAAGAAGTATTACCGGCGCGTTCGCCAATACCGTTAATGGTAACCTCTGCCTGGCGGGCACCATTCAGGATACCAGAAATAGTGTTGGCAGTTGCCATTCCCAAATCGTTATGACAGTGTGTTGAAATAATCGCTTTATGAATATTAGGCACATTGTCGACCAGGTATTTGATTTTTGCACCAAACTCGTGTGGCAAGGTGTAACCGGTAGTATCAGGAATATTTACAACCGTAGCACCGGCTTTAATTACTGCCTCGATAACTCGGGCCAGGTACTCGTTATCGGTACGACCTGCATCTTCGGCGTAAAACTCTACATCTTCAACGTATTTTTTTGCGTATTTCACCGCCTCAACACCACGCTCGATAATCGCATCGGGATTTGAGTTGAGTTTGTGATAAATATGAAAGTCAGATGTTCCGATTCCGGTGTGGATACGACCTTTTTTGGCGTACTTGAGTGATTCGGCTGCAACATCAATATCTTTTTGTACTGCGCGGGTTAAGGCTGTAATAGTTGGCCATGTAACCGCTTTCGAAATCTCTACTACCGATTCAAAATCGCCTGGGCTCGAAATGGGGAATCCTGCTTCAATTACATCAACTCCCAATTCCTGCAATGCTTTGGCAACTTCAATCTTTTCTACCGTGTTCAACTGACAACCCGGAACCTGTTCTCCGTCCCTCAAAGTTGTGTCGAAAATGTAAAGTCTGTCGCTCATGATTTGTTGTCTATTTATGTTATTTTTCTTTTAAGCTAAGTACGTATCTATCATGAAAAAAGCCATCCTCAATGTGAGAATGGCTTCTTTTATCCAATATCGTTAATCAACACACCATTCTCATTTCTTTCTTGTTAGTAGAAGAATACCAATTAGGAGGTTAAGAATAGAAATGTTGATATTTTTTGTCATTTGCTTATGATTTCCTGCAAATATGAAAATATTATTTTAAAATGAAAATGAAATGCCTGTTTTTTATTAAAAAAAGAAGAATAATACCGAAATGTCTGTTTTGCGTTAACATTGGAGTAACTTTGTTAAGGCAAAAGTAGAAAGTAAAAAGGCAAAAGTTGAGATCAGCTATTTTGGTAGAAATCCCGATCGCAGCGTTGGGAGGAAAAGATGCTGTCATCTCGAGCGAAGTGAGAGATCTGTAGCTTGATACGGAATGCCGGATGCTGGATCTTGGATTCTTGATGCTAATCTTAAAAGTTACTGAGGGCAAGATTGAGTTAACAGTCTCAGTTACCAGTCTCAGTTGTCAGTTTTAAGTATCTAATATCCAATAATCAATATAGAATATCCGGTTTTACGGGAGGCAATGTTCCGGTGTAACAGATTCTTCGCTGCGCTCAGAATGACAGCAAACTGCCACAGCAATGAGCATCAAGTATTCAGTATCTAGTATCAAGTATTCAGCAACCAGTGACTACTGACCAGTGACTTCTTCTTCCTCAACCACCTCTTTCTTTTCAGGGCGCCAGAAAATGTCGTTTTTCGAAAGCGGACGAAGTTTTATTTTCCACCCGAAACCGGGCAGTGTTTTTTCGCTTTCTTCCAGTTTTAAAATCGGTTTTAACTGTCCTTCGGGTTGTTTTTGGAATGCAATGGCATCAATTTTTCCTTCTTTAAACCGGATGCTAATATTGCTGCTTTCCGCTCTGTTCAGCCCGATAACGGCTTCTTTATCGCGGGCATAATACAGAGTTTGCCCATTACCGTCAACATCAATATTGCGTAGTTTGCCGTTAACGATGTAACCGGTCATGTCCTTTCCTTTTATCTGGTCGTAGCGGCCCGAGTCCTGTTTTGATATGATAAAACTATTTTTCATCATATGCATTTCGTTGGGGGCAGTTGTGTGTTGAATCATTTCGATATAATCGGCGCTAAGCTGGTGTTGTTCGCTCCAGATAACCGGGTTGCTGTGCATTTCAACCAGCGAGTCTTTTGTGAAGTACATCAGCGAATCGCAAAGCCCCTGTATGTCGGTTCTGAAAAAGCGAACGCCGTAGTAGGCCATCACAATATTTTCGCCATCAATGGTGTCAGCGATACTTTTTAAGGTGTCGGCATGAAGGAACAGACTATCAGCTTCGCTATACGAAATAAAAACCGCCGAATCGGTGGCAATAGCTGTTTCTTTTGCTTCGTTGTATATTACCTTGTTACCCTGAATTATGGTTTGATTTTCAAAGTCTTCGATATGTACGTTTCCTTCGGCATAACCATCGCCATTTTCTTTGTTGTAACTTATTTGTTTTGCAGTTAAAAGTTGGGTTTCGTTATACACGCTTGGCATTTTTTTCAGGTCGGCCTCGCCGGTTTGGGTGTTGTACCAACCGTCTTCGGCATAAAGTGTATTCACCGAATCGCGAATGGTAGTAGGCCCTTTAAAAAAGATAACCTCGGTTTGCGTATTGTAGCGCAGGTCTTCACTGTTGATCGTGTATTTATCGGAGAAGCCAACAACGCTGTCGGTAAAATGTGCTTCGTTATTATCGAGATAATATTTCCCGACTTTGCTGGTAAGCGTGTTAGTGCTGTCAACAACTTTCCCGAAACAATCGTAGTAGCCAACATTCAGGTTCATGTCGTAATCCAGCGTATCGGTGTAAAGCGTTACCTCTTTATTCTCCAGCTTTACATTGTTTATGGCCTGTGCAAAACTGCGGTCGCCGTCGTAATAGACTTTGCGTGCATAAAGGTGCAGTGTGTCGCCCTGGTTAATGTGTACGTTGCCAAAAGCATCTACGCGGTTTGATTGATCGTAGGTGTAAGCGCTGTCGCAATACAGCAGAATATCTTCATGACGGATGATTACGTCGTTGATCAGACGTTGGGCATTGGCAATATTTGCGGTTTGAATTAAATCTCCTGCCTGCAAAATTTCCACACGTTTTTTTTCCTGCGAGAATCCTTTTGTTCCAACAAACAAAAGAAAAAGGAAGAAAATTGCAGGAGTTAATCTGCGCACAGTAGCGCTGGTATTAATACGATAAAAAGACATTAAAGCAATTTGTCGATGATTTCGTCGATTGAAATATTTTCAGCTTCGGCTTTGTAGTTTTTAATAATCCGGTGTCTCAGAATGGATGGAGCAACGGCTTTTACATCCTCAATATCGGGCGAATATTTTCCGCGCAAAGCAGCGTGTGTTTTTGCTCCCAGCACCAGGTATTGCGAAGCACGTGGTCCGGCTCCCCATTTCAGGTACTGGTTACTGATCTCTGCTGCATGTTCATTCTCCGGACGGGTTTTTGCCGCCAGTGTAACTGCATAACGTAACACGTTGTCATTTACCGGAATTTTACGAATCAGATCCTGGTAGTACAGAATCTCTTTTCCTGAAATAACCGGTTTCAACTCGGTGTTTTGTATGGTAGTTGTATTTTTTACGATGGTAATTTCGTCTTCCAGTTTTGGGTAATCGAGCCACACCGAAAACATAAAACGGTCGAGCTGAGCCTCGGGCAGGGGATAGGTTCCTTCCTGCTCGATTGGGTTTTGTGTTGCCAGTACAAAAAACGGTTTGTCCAGCTCAAAATGTTGTCCGGCAGCAGTAACCGATTGTTCCTGCATGGCTTCCAAAAGTGCCGATTGCGTTTTTGGCGGCGTACGGTTAATCTCGTCGGCCAGAATAATATTGGCAAACAATGGCCCCTGTATGAATTTGAAATTACGTTCGTTGTCCAGAATTTCAGTACCGATAATATCCGATGGCATCAAATCGGGCGTAAACTGTAAACGGTTGTACTTAAGCCCGAGGATTTTTGCAATAGTAGTTACCAGCAGCGTTTTTGCCAGCCCGGGCACACCGATCAGCAAAACATGACCGCGGCTAAACAGCGAGATCAGTACCTGTTCGATAATTGCATCCTGGCCATAGATTACGGTGGTAATTTCCTTTTTCAGGTCTTTAAATTTTTCCTGAAGTGCATCTAAGGCTTCAACGTCGTTTTTAAAATTCATAAACAAAAATTCGAGGATTATTTAATCCAGTTGTCGAAATTAAAGTTACAGTTAGCGTAAGTTCTGTCGATACGGATGTAGGTTTGCGACTGGCGCTCGGCAATCCATTCTTCCAAAACCTGTTCTTTCTTTTTCGCCAGGTACAATTCGGCAAGCGTTTGGTAATCGTCTTGCAGGTTGGCCTTATGCGAATCTATTTTTCTTAACAGCTTGATTATTTTATAAACCTGTTGCTGGTTTTTCATATCAATGGATTCAAACGGCTCTGAAATCTCGTTGATGTTCATTTTGGTGATGATCTTACTTACTTCGGGATCAATCTCTTCAACCGAAAATTTCGACGACATGGTGTTGGCGTTGATAGCAATACCACCGTTGTTGCGGGTATCTTTATCGTACGAGAACATCTGAGCTGCCTGATCAAACGCAATTTCATCTTTACGAATTAGGTTGGCCAGGCTATCAAGGCGTTCGTAAGCTTCTTCTTTTGCGTCAACCGAAATTTTTGGTTTCATCAAAATATGACGGGTGTTTACTTTCCCACCTTGTTTATCTACTAACTGAATAATGTGGTAGCCAAACGCACTTTTTACTACGTTCGATACTTTATCGTCTTTCAGGTTAAAAGCTGCTGTTGCATAAGCCGGATCAAGTTGTGCACGGCCTGAATAACCAATAACACCACCATCTTTTGCAGAAGGACCTTCAGAGTAAATTACAGCCATTGCGGCAAAGCTCGAACCGTTTTCAATACGTTTTTTAATTTCGCGCAGTTTGGCTTTTACCCGGTTCTCTTCTTCCAGTTCTATTTTTGGTTGAACGGTAATTTGTGCATACTCGTATTGCGTTGGTATTGTTGGAATTTCCTCTTTGCTCATGTTGCGGTAGTTATAACGCACTTCCGATGGAGTTACGGTTACATCTGCAACAATCTTCGCGCGCATTTGCTGACTATACAATTGCTCGCGAATGGCTTCCTGCATGTCGGCTTTAATACTTGCAATTGATTTGCCAAAGTAGGTTTCAACGGCACTTTCGGTACCAAAGTGTTGCATGTACATTTGCAATTGTGCATCCATTTGCTGGTTTACCTGGCTGGGTGTTACGGTAATTAAAGTATCCAGTTCGGCCTCGGCAACCAGTAATTTGTTTATCAGAAAATCTTCCAGTATCTCGCATTTCATATCTCCTTCCGAAGTAATTCCCTGCGCCTGCTGGTTAATGTTCATGGTTTCGATGTCCGATTTCAAAATAACGTTACCACCAACCACGGCTACAATTTGGTCGATAACCTTATCCTGAGCATTTGCTCCGGTAAGTACCGCAAGCATTAGCATTATTGTTACAAAAATTCTAGTCATCTTATTTTCATTAATTTGTTTTCGTGTCATATATTCTGAATTTCTTTTTTCTTACACCTTCCGTGTAAATATTTCCTTCAATTTCTTTTAAGAACCTGATCTTACGCTGATTCAGGATCAGATTTTTAATATTGTCCCGAACAAATTCAATCGGAGCCAGATCGTTACTTAGCTTATAATCATGAATGCTGACAATATAGTAATAATTTGAATCATTCATTTCATACAGCTCGTTCCGCTTCAGAAAGGTCTCCGTGTCTTCCACCTTTTGCGGAAAGTTGTTTTCCAGTGTCTGGAAGCTGATCCATTCGTCGGCTGATATGTTTGCCTTTTTTGCATACTGACTGCAATAATCGCGAAGTTCGTCAATTCCTTCGGGCGAAGTGTCGGCAATCAACGATTTTACCATATTAGGATCAGCCAAATCGCTTGGTATCATTACAAACGTGGCTTTTACAATGCTGTTATTGAGGTTGAAATTTGCCGGGTTATTGTTGTAGAATTCTTCTATCTGCTGGTTGGTAACAACAGTGTCCATTCGTTGCCGAATCAACTCGTTTTTATATTTGTAGATAATCAGCGAATTGCGGTATTCTTCCAGTTCATTACGAAGATCTTTTTGCTCGTCACTCAGGTTTTCATCGGCTTTCTGAATCAGTAGCTCCTGCTTAATCCATTTGTCGATGTAGTTGTCGCTCATCGAAATGCTGTCTTCTTTACTGATTCCTTTGGGCAGAATTTCTTCCACTTTTGAGCGGTAAAGCACTTTTTCTCCAACGCTGGCAACCGGTTCATCACTCATGTCCGACGAACATCCGGCAAAGGCAAGCGCCAGTGCAACGATAAATCCATATGTGATTCTTCGTTTAAACACCCTCGATGGAATTTAGCAGTTTTTTATTCACTTTAACCTTGTACTTATTGCGTAGTTCTTTTATCCATTGTTCTTCCAGATAGTCCTGGTAATCCGAGATAAAAAGGCCACGCGCATCATCCAGGGTTTTTGGCTCCGGTTTAATTATATCGCCACGAACAAAAGTAATGGCACTGTCAAAATTCTCCGGGTCTTTGCCGTTCCACACATAATAATCCACTACCGGATTTTGGGCTTCTTCCCAGGCTCCGGTTTCAATGGAAATCAGTTCTTCTTCATCAGAATTTATGTGTTCGAGCACTTCGTCAGCATTCAGGCCGGCACCAAACAGGTTTTCGGCTTCTTCGCGAACCGACACATCCTTGCAGGTAATTATATGACCATTAAAACGGTCGCCACACATATGTTTATCCTTGTTCTTTTGGTAGAAATCTTCCAGGCCTGCAGTGTCTTGCGCTGCATAGTTCCAAATTTTTTCCTGCGAAATATTAAACAACAAAATACCGTCGTGATATTCGTTCATCAGGTAGCGGAACTCCGGGTATTTCTCCTCCAGTTTTGAGTCTTCCAAATTTGAGATCTCATCGGTCACCCAATTATCGTAAACCGAAAGGTAAGAGCCAGTTTTTATATTATTTCGTTTAATAAACGCTGTCAGTTCTGCCGCTCCAAAGTTTTTATTGTCGATAGTAAAGAAAGTATCTTCGGGCAAAGCAGAAGTGTCGGCAATGGTTAGTTCTGCTAATTTTGCTTTGGCAGCTTTATCCTCCAGAAAATTATATTCCTTTTTCAGTTTCTCAACAAATGCCTTTTTCCCCGATGCCTGGCGTGTGGCATCTTTTTTTATCTGACTTTCAATTGATGCGCGGGCTTCTTCAAAAGGAGGAACCGGGCGGGCACTTAAACGTTTTATAATATGATAGCCATAAGGCGTTTTCACCGGTTCTGAAATATCGCCATCGTTTTTCAACGCAAATGCGGGATCTGAGAATTCTTTTACGATCCGGCCGGCCGAAAACCAGGGCATTTCTCCACCGCGAACAGCAGAGCGTCGGTCCTGTGATTCTTTTTTAGCCATCTCTGCAAAATCAGCTCCGTCGAGCAGCAACTGGTAAATGGAATCGATGGCCGTTTTGGCTTTTGCTTTTTCCCCGGGAGTGGCATTCCGGCCCACGTTTTTCATAATGTGGGCAACCTGCAATTCTCCTTTGTTAGGGCGTGTATCGTGCACCTTAATCAGGTGGTAACCAAAGTCGGTGCGCACCGGCTCCGAAATTTCTCCAACAGGCGTGTTAAATGCCGCATCTTCAAAAGGTGCCACCATGGTAAAAGCCGAAAAATAATTCAGATGGCCTTTATTTGTTTTTGCAGAAGGATCTTCCGAGTATTCCTCTGCGGCATCTTCAAAAGCTTTTCCGCCAAGAATCTGGTTACGGATGTTTGTAATTTTGTCGAGTACCTGCTGTTCCTGTTCTGCCGAAGCATTTTCATCAACACGCAGCAAAATATGACTGGCGTCAATCTCCAGTTTCATGCGGCGGTAAAGCTCCTCAACCTGGTGCTCGTTAAATTCAATATCGGTAAGATAAGGCGCTGCAATTTCCTTACGGTAGCCGGCCAGTTCATTAATAAAAGCCTGGCTGGTGTCCATTTTTAAGTTTTCAGCTTCAACAACTTTTAGCTTAAAATTAATGAACAGTTCAAGATATTCTTTGGGTGTTTTTCTATCGGCATCAGAATACAGGTTGTTGTTGTTTTTGTTGTAAACGAATTCAAATTCATCTTTACGAACTTCGTGGTGATCAATCGTTAACAACACCTCATCAGATTGTGCTGCAACCTGTAAGGTAATGACAATAAAAAAAATCAATGAAAAGAAAACTCTGTTCATTTTACACCATCGGTTTATATTTGAACAACTCTGCTTAAGCAAATTGCGATTGTTTTACACCCCTTCGGGTAAAAGCAGCCCGCGTTTACTGGCGGCTGCTGTAGTTCGGTGCTTCACGAGTAATACTTACATCGTGTGGATGGCTTTCCTGAACACCCGCGTTTGAAATTCGGGTGAATTTAGCCTGTTGAAGCGCTTTAATATTTTGTGCTCCGCAATATCCCATTCCGGCGCGTATACCACCAAGTAGTTGATAAAGCACTTCGTATAACGATCCTTTAAAAGGAACACGTGCAGCAATTCCTTCAGGAACAAGTTTCTTAATATCTTCTTCCATATCCTGGAAATAGCGGTCTTTCGATCCTTTTTGCATGGCCTCAACCGATCCCATTCCACGATAAGCTTTAAATTTCCTTCCCTGGTAAAGAATGGTTTCACCCGGTGATTCTTCAACACCTGCAAATAATCCACCGGCCATCATCGAGTCGGCACCGGCAGCCAAACCTTTTACAATATCGCCTGAGTAGCGGAGTCCACCATCGCCAATTACAGGAACACCTGAAGCTTTAATCGCTTTTGCAACATTGTAAATAGCCGAAAGCTGTGGAACACCCACACCGGCAATAACACGGGTGGTACAAATCGATCCCGGTCCAATTCCAACTTTAACCGCATCGGCACCGGCGCTAACCAGCAATTGTGCAGCTTCGGCAGTAGCAATATTTCCGGCAACCACATCTTTGTCCGGATATTTTGATTTTATGCGTTTTAGCATATCAACCACACCTTTGGTATGTCCGTGTGCAGTATCCAAAACAAGTGCATCAACCTGTGCTTTTACCAGCGCATCTACACGATCCATGGTATCGCCTGCAATACCAACACCGGCTGCTACGCGCAAACGGCCTTTTTCGTCTTTACAGGCAAACGGTTTATCTTTTGCTTTGGTAATATCTTTATAGGTAACCAGCCCGATCAATTTATTTTCCTTATCAACAACCGGTAGTTTTTCAATTTTGTGTCGCTGAAGAATTTCGGCAGCTTTATGCAAATCGGTTGATTCGAGCGTAGAAACCAGGTTTTCGCTGGTCATCACTTCCGAAATAGGGCGGCTCATATTCAGCTCAAAACGAAGGTCGCGGTTGGTAACAATTCCTACCAGGTGCCCGTGACCATCAACAACCGGAATACCACCAATTTTATATTTGGCCATAAAATCCAGTGCGTCCTTCACTTTTTTCTCAGGAGTAATGGTAATCGGATCGTAGATCATACCATTTTCGGCACGTTTAACAGTTGTTACCTGGTGCGCCTGCTCTTCAATACCCATATTTTTATGAATAACACCGATACCCCCTTCGCGGGCAATGGCAATGGCCATTTTACTTTCCGTAACTGTATCCATTGCTGCCGAAATAATCGGAGTATTGATGATAATGTTACGGGTGAACTTCGAAGATAGATCAACTTCGCGTGGTAACAATTCTGAATATGAGGGAATTAAAAGAACATCATCGAAGGTTAACCCTTCAAACTGTATTTTGTCTTCTAGAAACGACATGCCTAACTATTTTAATGTTTTTATTAAAGCGCAAAACTACAAAAAAATAGTGGACCAGAACTGATTTATTTACGCAGTAGCTACTTTTGAAGAATAAAAATTGTTAAAGATTAAAATGATTTGTTAACCTGAAAAATTCATAAAATTTTTCACACGAAGTGTTGACGATTGAAAATCTGCACGATACATGCTCTGTTTAGAGGTTGTTTTATGATTTTCAATGTCAAGGTTAACCCTGACAAATAATTGGATATCAGTTATTTCGTCAGCCCTGTAAATAATTAGTTTATTTTTTTGAATTAATTAGGTTAATTTGTATTAATGGAAGACTTCAGGCAGATACTTACCCGTTATTGGGGTTACCCCGAATTCCGGCCGCTGCAGCTCGAAATTATTGAGTCTGTTGCAGCGGGTAATGACACGCTTGGACTAATGCCAACCGGAGGTGGAAAATCAATTACATTTCAGGTTTATTCGCTGGCGCACGAAGGCATTTGTGTGGTGGTAACACCCTTGATTGCATTAATGAAAGACCAGGTGGAAAACCTGAACCGGAAAGGGATAAAAGCGCTGGCCGTGCACAGTGGAATGTCGCCACGCGAAATAAAACTAACGCTCGATAACGCTGTTTGGGGCAACTACAAGTTTTTGTATGTATCGCCCGAACGTTTGAATTCAGAGCGTTTTATTGAGCGTCTGGAGCAAATGAAAGTGAACCTGTTAACGGTTGACGAAGCACACTGTATCTCACAATGGGGTTACGATTTTCGCCCCAGTTACTTAAGCATTATTAAGGTGCGGGAACTGCTGCCCAAAATTAAAATTCTGGCTTTAACAGCAACCGCAACTCCTAAGGTGGCCGACGATATTCAGGACAAACTTGGTTTCAAAGAGAAGAATTTGTTAAAAATGTCGTTTCACCGCGAAAACCTGAGTTACCTGGTGCGTCATGTAGAGAATAAAACCGGTTATCTGCTGGATACACTGAAAAAAAGTAAAGGCTCGGGAGTAGTGTATGTGCGTAGCCGTAAAGCCACCCGCGAAATTGCTGAAGAACTAAGACAAAACAGAATTTCGGCCGACTATTACCATGCCGGTTTGGGAAATATAGTGCGTAGTTCGCGGCAAGACGACTGGCTGACCGGAAGAACACGTGTGATTGTGGCTACCAATGCTTTTGGAATGGGCATCGACAAAGCCAATGTTCGTTTTGTAATTCATATTGATGCACCCGATTCGCTGGAAGCCTATTACCAGGAGGCGGGTAGGGCAGGCCGCGACGGGAAAAAATCGGCAGCAGTACTATTGTATAATAATGCCGATACCACCAAGCTGAAAAAGCATATTTCAACTTCGTTTCCTGAAATTGATAATATAAAACGTATTTACGATTCGTTGTGTAACTATTTCCAGATTGCTGTTGGGCACGGAAAAGGGCAGGTGCGCGAATTCAGTTTGCAGGGATTTGCACAGGCCTACAAATTTCAGCAGGCGATGGTTTATAACAGCCTGAAGATTCTGCAGCGCCAGGAATACCTTGAATTTACCGAGCAGGTGGACAGTCCGTCGCGAATCTATTTCCCGATTTCGCGCGACGAGTTATACAAATTCCAGGTGGCCAACGCTAAACTCGACGATTTTATAAAGCTGCTTTTGCGCTCGTACACCGGTTTGTTCACAGGTTATGTATCTGTTGATGAAGAGTTGTTATCAAAACGTTCGGGGCTTAATCGCGACCAGGTGTACAATTACCTGAAACATTTGCGCCAGTCGAAAGTGATTGATTATGTGCCAAAAAGTCAAACGCCGTTTATCTATTTCACTAAAGAGCGAGTGCATATCGACCGTCTGAAAATATCGAAAGAGAACTACGATCTGCGGAAAAAGGATTACACCGAAAAAATTGAGTCGGTAATTCATTATGCTACCGATTCGGCCACCTGTCGCAGCCAGATTCTGTTAACCTATTTTGGCGAATCCGACGCAGCACCCTGTGGTACCTGCGATATTTGTAAAGCCAAACAAGCGCTGGCACTTAGCGATTACGAATTCGGCACCGTTAGCAAACGCGTACAAAAGTTACTCGAAGATCCATGCACATACGAAACGCTCTTGTTTAAACTAAAAGGCGACCAACAAAAAATGCGCGAAATAGTTAAGTGGCTGCTCGATAACAAAAAAATAATCTACCGCGTTGATGGCTTGCTGGAATGGCAGTAAAAAGATTAGAAGGCAAAAGACGCAGTTCTCAGTTTATAGTCTCAGTTTATAGTCTCAGTTCACAGTCTCAGTTCACAGTCTCAGTTTGCAATTTCTCACTTGGTACTATGAAAAAGTAAACTACAAAGTTCTTCCTCATTCACTCAATTCCACATTCACTATTTTACCATTTCAACTCTTTTCTCCTGTCTTAAAAATCTTTACTACTTTTGCAGCAGTTTAATTATTGGGGAAATGATGAAGTGATTATGGACCAGATCGTATATTCAAAAAATGTAGTTGAATTTGTAACAGTGGCTAATGAGTACTGTTCTACCATCGAGAATGTGTCGCATCTCACTGCAGAAGAAAATCTTGCAAAGCTGCAAAAGTTGCTGCCATTGCTCTATTTAAAGGCTTCGGTTGTTGGGAAGATTGAAATGGTAATGGACGAGGAACTGGAGAAATTTGTAAACGAACTCGACTACAATGTGTTGCACCAGAAATGGTTGCAGTTGTTGGGCGAGAACGATGGTTTTCATGAGGTTTTCGACCCCAATATTCAGTTTGGAGAAGAAACGGTACGCGCAAGTGTTTCCGAAAATCTGATGGATATTTACCAGGACCTGAAGGATTGTATCACCAATTACAGTATTGGTAACGAAGAAGTAATGAATGATGCCATTTCGGAGTGTATTTATCATTTCGAAGAGTTCTGGGGGCAGCAGCTGGTAAATGTAATGCGTGCAGTGCACATGCTGGTATACAGTGGTGCTGATTTTTCAACTGAAAGTAGTAATGACGAAGCGGTTCCCGGGAAAGGAAATCCCAAGTGGCTTGATAAATTCTGGGGAACCGATCAAGAAGAGGAATAAATGTTTAAAGAAAAAATATCAAACGAAGAATTGACGGGGCTACCTTTAAAACGTTTTGAAGGCCAGATCTTTTTAGTCGATTCATTACAACAGGTAAAACATGCCATAGAAGAGCTCAATGGAGCAAGCATAATTGGCTTTGATACCGAGACGAAACCGTCGTTTAAAAAAGGTGTGGTAAACAAAGTGGCTTTGCTGCAATTGTCGACCAAAAACAAGGCTTTTTTATTCCGGATTAACCGCATTGGTTTACCACGCGAAATTGTGGAATTGCTGGCCAACGAAAATGTGATTAAACCGGGTGTTGCTATTCGCGACGATATTAAAGGCTTACAGGAATTTGTACCTTTTAAACCGGGTGGTTTTGTTGAGTTGCAGGACGAGGCAAAAGAAATGGGCATTCAAAATTTCAGTCTGAAAAAACTGACTGCTATTGCCTGTGGTTTCCGTATTTCGAAAGGACAGCAGTTGACCAACTGGGAAGCCAGCGAATTAACAGAAGCACAACAATATTATGCGGCTACCGATGCGTGGGCTGCACTGGAGATTTTCGAGAACTTTTCAAAAAATTAGAGATGGCAAAAGAGTTTGTCAAAGTTGTATTAAAGTCGGGTAAAGACCAGTCATTGCTGCGTTTTCACCCGTGGGTATTCTCCGGAGCCATTAAAGAAATGTACGGTAAACCTGCCGAGGGCGAGATGGTAAAAGTGTATTCGAACCAGGATCGTTTTTTGGCAATGGGCCACTACCAGATCGGATCGATTGCTATTCGTATTGTGTCGTTTGAAGATGTTGAACCGGATTACGATTTCTGGAAAAGCAAAATAGAAAGTGCCTGGAACCTGCGTAAAAAAATAGGTTTTGAGAATAACCCGGAAACAAATGTTTTTCGATTGATTCACGCCGAGGGCGACGGAATGCCGGGGCTGATCGTTGACTTCTATAACGGAACAGCGGTAATGCAAACGCACTCTATAGGTATGCACCTCATTCGCGAAGAGCTGGTGAAAGCCTTGCAGGAAGTGATGGGCGACCACCTAAAAGCCATTTACAATAAAAGCGAAAAAACATTGCCGTTTAAAGCCCAGGTAAAATCGGAAGACGGTTATTTGTTTGGCGGCCCCGATGCTTCGGGAGCAAATGAAGTGCTGGAACACGGCCTGCGTTTTAAAGTGGATTGGGAAAATGGACAGAAAACCGGATTTTTTGTCGATCAGCGCGAAAACCGAAAGCTGGTGCAGGATTTTTCGAAAGACCGCGATGTGCTGAACATGTTTTGTTACACCGGAGGTTTTTCGTTTTATGCCATGCAGGGAGGTGCCAGATCGGTGCACTCGGTTGATGCATCGGCAACTGCCATTGAACTTACAGATGAGAATGTGGAGTTGAATTTTCCGGGAGACAAACGCCATAAATCGACCGTGATCGATGGTTTTGAGTACCTGAAAAACATTCAGGATAAATACGACCTGATTATTCTTGATCCGCCGGCATTTGCCAAGCACCGCAACGCATTGTCGCAGGCATTAAAAGGTTATAAAAGAATTAATACCCGCGCTTTCGAACAAATTCGTAAAGGCGGAATCCTGTTTACTTTTTCCTGCTCGCAGGTTGTGTCGAAAGAGAAATTCAGGGAGGCCGTTTTTTCGGCAGCAGCAATTTCCGGACGAAAAGTTCGTATCCTGCACCAAATGAGCCAGCCTGTTGATCATCCGGTTGATATTTACCACCCTGAAAGTGAATATTTGAAGGGGCTGGTTTTGTATGTGGAGTAGGGATTGATTTAGATTGATCTGAGATTGATGTAGATAAAAAATGTTTAAAAAAGTTGTCATTTCGAGTGAAGGATGAACGAGAAATCTGTAGCTTCGAATGAGAGATTTCTCCTCACATATTCGTCGAAATGACATTCAAAAAAGGAGCTAAAGTATGGAAGCACTAACAAACAAGTATAACACCCAGCTGGAAGAAAAAACGATTGTAGAAAAATTACAATTCCTGGTTGAACAGCATCCCGACAAAGTGGTATTTACCACCAGTTTTGGTTACGAGGATCAGGTGATCACCGATATCATTTTTAAGAACGACCTGCCTATAAAAGTGGTTACTTTGGATACCGGCCGTTTGTTTCCTGAAACGTATAAAGTGTACCGTAGTACACTCGAAAAATACAACAAGCCGATTAAAGCGTATTTCCCGCCAACTGAAGAAGTGGAAAAACTGCTCGGTGAAAAAGGGCCTTTTAGCTTTTACGAATCACTGGAAAACCGCAAAGAGTGTTGTTACATCCGCAAGGTAATTCCATTAAAACGTGCCTTGAATGGGAACGACATTTGGATTACCGGATTACGTGCTTCGCAGTCGGAAAACCGCAGCGATATGAAATTTTTTGAGTATGACGAAGGAAACGATATTGTAAAATTCAATCCGCTAATGGAGTGGAGCCTGGAAGAAACCATCGACTGGGTGAAAAAATACAACGTACCATACAATGTGTTGCACGACAAAGGATTTGTTAGTATCGGTTGCCAGCCATGTACACGTGCCATTCAGCCGGGCGAAGATTTCCGCGCCGGACGCTGGTGGTGGGAGCAGGGCTCAGGAAAAGAATGCGGGCTGCATTCTGTAAAAAAGTAAATTTCAATTGAAACTAATGATATAAGGCACAGAGTTTTCTGTGCCTTTTTTATTGCCAAATTCTTTACTTGAAAATTTCCCCTCCTGTCAGGAGGGGTGTCAGCGATATGAGATAATAAGAATACTGATTAATCTGCTTTCGCTGACAGGGTGGTTGCTGCCAAAATAAACAACCACGCGATGGAATCACGCGGTAGCAGAGAATAGATCCCATTTATAAAGCAACCTTAAACCACGAAGAAACAGCAGATGATGAGCTTGTGCCCGTTGGGTGTTGCTGCATACCTTTCATCTGGCCGCCACCACCGCCACCGCCGGACATTCTTCCCATTCCTCCTCCTGAACCTCTTCCTCTTCCCGAACCGGAATAATTTGACATGGAACCATTACTTTTTATGGTCGGCGCAGAACTTCCCGTTTCCAATCCTGCCGAGAAAGTATGATCTCCGGCAAGCGGAATTTCTTTTATTGGCATCTGCAATTCTAAAACAAGCTCGTTGTATTTGTTGGTAGTAAAATTGACTTCAATAGCATACAAGTGTGGGCTGCGGTAAAAGGTAAATTCTTCGCCATTGGCATCCCATGTTACTTTTTTTAGCGAACTGTTTATGGCTGCGGCCATATTTCCGTTCATCCCCGGCTCTTGCATTGGTCGGCCTTGTAAATTCTGTCGGTTCAACTGATCGGGAGAACGTTCAATTTTGAGTGCATACTTTTTACTTTTTTTCCCTTGCGGATCGAAATACAGGTTCAATCCACCGCGCATAATGCGGGGGTAGCTGGTCCGGTCGCTCAAAGTCGCTGTAAAAAAGAAGTTCGTGTCATTCTTCGCCACGCCATACCGGATATTATTTTTTTTGTCAAAATGTGTAGTTGGAATGGCTGAAAATTCAGGAGTTGCTTTACCGGAAAGATTTTGGCTTTGATATACGGGAGTTTTAGCACATGAAGAGAAAAATAAAGCAAAGAAAATGTAGCCGATCATTTTTCCTGATCGCCTGTTGAGTAGATTCATGAATTACAATTTTTGTTGAATAAAAATCAATGTTTTTAGCATTAGACACAAGCCTGAATCTAAACTTGCGATACAAATTCATTTTATTTTTAATGTGACAGAACATCACTTCACGGATTTCCCCTCCTGTCAGGAGGGGTGTCAGCGATAGGAGATAATAAGATTACTGATTAATCTGCTTTCGCTGACGGGGTGGTTGCTGCCAAAATAAACAACCACGCGATGGAATTATACGGTAGCAGGGGTAGATTGCTTCTCCCGATTCGTCTTACTTATCGTGATCGCAATGACTCGCAATGTAGAAGACAAACGCAGCGGACAGGAGAGAATCGTGCCGGGATAAAACAGGTCATTGTCCGCGGCCGGTTTAAATCCACAAAGAATGTCATTGCGAAGAAGGAACGACTGAAGCAATCGAAGTACTCATCCGGAATGTATGCATACCAAAAAAAAGTCCCGATCGACAACCACTATCAACCGGGACTTAAAACGTATGTAATGTATAACTTTTGCGATTATAGCTGAAGCTTTTGCAGCAGTGCCGTTTTGTTTTCCACATCTGCGGTGATGGCATAAACCGAGATGGTGGCACCTGAAATAGCATCGATGTTTTTGTCCACTTTTAACGAAGCGGAGCCATTAAACCCATTGAACTGTTTTAACCAGCCTTTGGCCGTAATTTCTTGTCCGTGCGTGGCCTGGTAGTTGTATACTTTTACAGCCTGCACGGTTTTGTTCTCGTCGAACAGAATGTAATAATCAAAATATTCCGAATCGAGTGTGGCCAGCGATTCATGTTGTACCGAACATCCTCCGGCGCGGCAGCTGTTTACCCGGCCGATGTAAATGTAGCGGTAGTGGCTTTCGTTATTTTCAGTAACCAGGAAGTATTTGCCGTTTATTTCGTCGCAAGTTGAATCTGTAATTTTCATCTCCAGAACCCCCGACAGTGTTTCGATCCCCGATTTCTGAAGGGTCTTTTCCAATGCTTTGGGTTGAAAATCCACCTCGTTTTGGGCAAAGGCCAAACAGGCACTAAATAATAAGGCAATCAATACTATTCCTGATCTGAATTTCATCTTTCTGTAGTTTAAAACATTACACCAATTCCTGCACTAAACGTTTTTGCATACGTATCGGTAGCGGCATTTTTTACAAACCGAATATCGGTTTTAACTACCGCACCTTTTGTTAATGCCAGCGTAAGTCCTGTGGTTATAGCTGTTTTCTCGTAAGCCGCGTTTTTAGCAATATTGTTTTCTACCGAACTATGGGTATTCAAAAACTCGTAACGTACAAACGGTGTCAGTTGCAATTCGGTGTCAACCGTGCGGAAAACATTGTAAGCAGCTTCGGCGTAATACCCGATCATAGCGCTTCCAACATCATTCAGGCTACCGTCTTTGGCAGTAAAAGTATTGTACTCATCGGTGTTTGATAAGCTGGCATAGTACAACTGGCCACGCAGCTGAAGTCCTTTTACCGAATAACGGGCATCCAGGCCAAGCATTGAAATGCCAACTACCGACGAATCGGCCATGGCAACAGCAGCGTCATCATCTTTGTCGATCCCATCGTACAGTTTGCTCTGTGTATTTCCGAGGTAGGCCGAAACACCCAGGTTTAATCCCCTGATTCCGAAATATTCTATTTTACCTGCAAAATTTGGTGCGCTTACATACGATTCAGCTCCTTTTTGGCGGCCGCTGCGCATTCCTTTTGCGCCACTAAGTTTGGCCGAACCATCGTAACCGTTAAAACCGTTCATTACGTAAGCCTGGTATTTTAACGACGCCGGCAAAATTGTTCCGGTAACACCAAAACCAATTTCGCGCCAGGTAGTTGGTGTAATGGTATTGTCGACCAGCGGGCGTTCAACACCATTAAAAGTTGTTGGCTCGTGGTACTCGTTAATAATTCCCATTGGTACCAGCATCAATCCGCCTCTGAAATTAATGGCGTTGTTCAGTTTGTATTGCAAAAAAGCCTGCTCTACATAAACCTCTTTAACGTGCTCGTATTCAATTTCGGTAATAAACTGTGTTTTTTCATTGAAGTTATAACCCAACAACATTACCACACGGTGTACATCCAGTTTGCCGTTGTTGTAGGTATCACCCGATAAGGGCTGGTTATAATGCACTTCGCCGTAACCGCCAATCAGCAGTTTACTGTCCTGAATTAAAAGATTATCGGCTGAGTTGGTGTATTTATTGGGATTGTTTTCATCGTCTTGTGCGAAAGCCAAAAGGCCCGCGCTTACAATTAATAATGATAGTAATAGTTTCTTCATGATCTATGGATAAAGTTGTTAAATATTCACACTGCAAAACTAGCTTGAAGTCATGAGGTGTGAAATCCCAAAAAGTGGTGATTTTAGATGTTGGTAACTACTATTAGTAGTGATGACTGGTGGATATATCACCTGAAATTGTGGTTGCTGTAGAAGGAGGAACGACTGAAGCAATTTGAATGGAAGGATTAGTGATTAAGAAGGAATCAAGGAAAAAGTTAAAAGGCAAAAGTTGAGGACAGCTATGCTGGACGAATTGAAAATCGGCCACAGCCAAATCCCGATCGTAGCATCGGGAGCAAAAGTACAAAGTCAAAAGTTGAAAGGTAAGAGGAAAAAGTAGTTGCTTGCTTCTAGCCACGAGACACGAGCCGCGAGTTTCGAGTGCAATTAAACAATTTATCAGTTTGGCAATTCCAGCAACACAGCCTCTGGATTAAAGCATTTTCGCATTAAAGCATTCACGCATTCTCAAGGCAAAAGGACAAAGTACAAAGGCAAAAGTTGAGAACAGCTGTCATCTCGACGAGGAACGAGGAGAGATCTGTAGCAGAATAGATAGCTACTTGCTTCTAGCCACGAGTGTAGAGTTGCGAGTTGCCGGTTATTAGGCTCAAGTTTCGATATAAAAAACAAATTTAATAGACTAATCTTTCAATCCCCCTTTTATTCCCTCACGATGTTGCAATCGGGACCGGCTCTTCGCCAAGGGGGACGCGTCCTCCTTTGATTAAAGGAGGTGGCCGACGACAGTCGGTCGGAGGATTAAATATTACATGGTCTTGTTCGCTGCCGGGGTATAAAACCACGACATTGTCATTGCGAAGGAGGAACGACTGAAGCAATCTAATCCCCCGTGCATGGATTCGGTGGGTGGCAGATTTCAATAAAACATTATTAAAAAAAAAATTATGAAAACATTTCAGTCCATTAGAAAAATATTATTTTCATCCTAAGATTTTGTAATCAGAAGAGACGTTTAAACTAAAAACCAAAAACGAATGAAGAATCTTGTAATCCTCTCCATTGCCATGCTGTTTGTTTTATCAGCATGTAGTCCTAAGGTAGTTACCAACATTTCACAAAACAGTGAACCACTCGATTATTCCGAAATAGTAGCCGTAATTGATGTTTCGCAGGCTATGCCTGACGACGCTGTGGAATTGGGAGAAATAAAAATTGGAGATACCGGTTTTTCGACCAATTGCACTTGGGATGTGGTTATTGAAAAAGCTTAAGAAGAAGCACGTAAGGCAGGGGGGAATGCCATAAAAATTACGGAGCACAAACCACCGTCGTTAATGGGCAGTTCGTGTCACAGGATTAAAGCAAAAATTATAAAGGTCGATAATCCCGAAGATTTGATCCGGGAAGAAGAGATTCCTTTAACCGATGTTGACTATGCAATTCTAAATATTTACAGGTATTCCGGTGCCGGCGCTGTAGTAAACTACGATATGCATTTAGGCGACACCGTTATTTGTCGGGTAAGAAATAACTACAAAACAACCGTTCATGTAACAAAGGAAGGATTAAACTCGCTGTGGTGCAAAACTGAAGCAAAAGCAGAAATTCCTATTGATATTGAAATGGGGCATACTTATTATATTCGTTGTGGAATTAAAATGGGATTTTTTGTAGGTCAGCCCAGTCTTGAGCTTGTAGATTATAAAACGGGCAAGGCAGAATTTGATGCATTTGATGCTAAAAACGATGAAACCGTTCAACCTTTAACAGAATAGAACGATTAAGATGAAATATTTAACACTAATCCTAATCACGCTTCTTCCTGCTTTTGCCTTTTCACAAGATCTGATTGTCACCGCAAAGGGCGATTCGTTAAATTGTAAGATCACGAAAGAACGAGACGACTTTATTTACTTCACGTTTAAATACGACGAGGAAATAAGAAACACCTTGCTTCCGCATAGCGAAATAAAAGTATTTGCTTACGATTTTTGGGAAGCTCCCGAATTGCTTGAAAGTGACGTAAAAAAGCAACCAGGGTATCAGGTACTTCGCTTTGCCCTAAATGCCGGATATGGGCACCGAACAGCTCCGCTTCCCGACAACATCCCGGGCAACCTGACAAGTTATTATAAAGACTTAAAATCGGGATTTGCTGTTGAAGGGCACATAAGTGGCTTTACATCGGAGTTTCTTGGCTTTGGGCTTAAATATAATTGGTATACATCGTCAGCGAGCAGCGACCAATATGGCGAAGAAAAAGTGAGTATAAGTTTTATCGGTCCAAGTGTAAGCACCCGTTTTCTCAGTCGCGATAAGAACAGTGCTTTTGTTAGTTCACTCATAATGGGACGTATGGGGTATGCCGATAAAATGTACAATGGGCACACCCGGCTGGAGGGAAGTACATTTGGTATGGGCTGGGATTTAGGATACGATTTTAACATTGCAAAGAATGTTGCTTTGGGCTTTCAATTGTCGTTACTTGCCGGAACCTTAACAAAGGTATCATTAACGAATGGAATGACTACTACTGAAATCGATTTGGAGGATGATGAAATGGAGGGACTTGGAAGAATTGACTTCTCGGTTGGGGTACGATTTTAATTAAGTAAAAAAAAATCCTTTTATTGCGGGGAAAGACGGCAGAAGCAGTATGACCAATCTCCCTATTAATTCCTCCCGATGCTGCGATCGGGACAGGCACTTCGCCAAGGGGTACGCGTCCTCCTTTTTTAAAAGGAGGTGGCCGACGACAGTCGGTCGGAGGATTAAATATTACATTGTCTTGTTCGCTGCCGGGGTATAAAACCACGACATTGTCATTGCGAAGGAGGAACGACTGAAGCAAACGCTCTGAAAGGATTAGTGATTAAGGATGAATCAAGGAAAAAGTTAAAAGGTAAAAGGCAAAAGTTAAACGGAGGAAGGAAGTTACAAGTTTCTAGCCGCGAGCTGCGAGACACGAGTTTCGAGTACAATTTTACAATTTATCAGTTTGGCAATGTACAGCAACACAGCCTCTGGATTAAAGCATTAGAGCATTCACTCAATAACTCAATAACTCATTCACTTTTCACCCCCTCAATCCCTCATTTCCCTTCATCTGTTAAAAGATGTTAGACGAACTGCTATCGCATGAGGTAAAGCAGGCTGTTATTGTCTATATTCGTAGAGTAAACACCAAATAATGAGAATAAAAATAACGATGCTGCTTATGGGGGTGGTGCTTGCGGTTCCCGCTGCTTTTGCGCAGGAACTTTTTGGGCAGGCAGAAAACTCGATGGCCGATCACTGGGATCTTGGTGATAACGAAAACGACGATAACGATTTGTTTGTAATCCGTACTTATAAACCGGTTTATGTATTGGTGGCCAAAGTGTCGAACAATGTAAACCGTATGCCTCACAGTGCTAATCCCGAACGAAATATCGATGAGTCCATTCCGCTGAATAAAACAGAGCAGATGTTTCAGCTCAGCCTGAAAACAAAGGTGTTTAACGATGTGTTTGGCGATAAAGCTGGCGGCGATATTTGGGCGGCGTATACACAGGCATCCTTCTGGCAGGTGTTTAACACCGACTTGTCGCGCCCTTTCCGTGAAACAAATTACGAGCCGGAAGTGATGTTTATTCTTCCTGTCCGTTACCGTCTTTTGGGGCTGGATGGTGTTTTTCTGGGACTTGGGTATAATCATCAGAGCAATGGCCGTGCAAATCCGCTCTCGCGCAGCTGGAACCGTATTGTGGCACAAGTTGCGCTTGAAGGGAAAAATACATCGGTGGTGTTTAAACCCTGGTGGCGTTTGCCCGAGTTGGATGAAAAGGATGATAATCCGGGAATTGAGAATTACCTGGGGCGCAGCGAGCTGCTGTTTGCATGGGGAAAAGGAATTCATGCGGTTAATTGCACGGCCCGTCACAGTTTACGCTTTGGCGATAATAACCGAGGCAGTATCCGGCTGGCTTATTCCATAAAAATTATTGATAACCTTCGATTCAGAGCACAGGTATTTTCGGGTTATGGCGAAAGTATGATCGATTATAACCACCGGCAAACAGTTGTTGGTTTTGGGTTATCGTTGGTGGAGTGGTAGGGAGTATAAGGCAAAAGTTGAAAGGTAAAAGTTAAAAGGAAAAAGTAGAAAGTTGAGAACAGCTGTCATCCCGACGAGGAACGAGGAGAGATCTGTAGCAGAAGAGATAGCCACGAGCTACGAGCCGCGAGTTTCGAGTGCAATTAAACAATTTATCAGTTTGGCAATTCCGGCAACTCCGCCTTTGGATTAAAGCATTTTAGCATTAAAGTATTCACGCATTCTCAAGGCAAAAGTTGAGGACAGCTATGCTGGACGAATTGAAAATCGGCCACAGCCAAATCCCGATCGTAGCATCGGGAGCAAAAGTACAAAGTAAAAAGTTGAGACAGCTGTCATCTCGACGAGGAACGAGGAGAGATCTGTAGTAGAAGAGATAGCCACGAGCTACGAGCCGCGAGTTTCGAGTGCAATTTTACAATTTATCAGTTTGGCAATTTCGAGCAATACAATCACTGGATTAAAGCATTGTGGCAATAAATCATTCACGCATTTCTTTCTTCAATCCTTATGTGTCAGTCGGGGCAGGGCAATGTTAAAACGAATGGCCAGGATACGGATGGCAATAATGGAAGATACGGTTGCTGTTTCGCAAATTACTTCTGAAACGCCCAGCCGGCTTAACAAAAGATACACCAGTGCACCGGCAATACAGGCGGTGGCATAAATCTCGCGGTGAAAGATCAGCGGCACTTCGTTACAAAGGATATCGCGAATAACACCTCCCACCACTGCCGATGAAAGGCCCATAAGCACAGCCATCGACGGATCGATATTAAAAAGTAAGGCCTTTTTTAATCCCAGCAGGGTAAAGGTGGCAATTCCAATGGTATCGAAAAGAAAGAGGGTACGTTTTAGTTTCATTACATGCTTGCGGAAAATTATAGTTACCACAACGGCGGCAATTATCATCCAGAAATAATTGTTGGTGCGCATCCATGCAACAGGGGTGTCGCCCAGCATAAGGTCGCGCATGGTACCGCCGCCAACGGCAGTAACAAAACCAATTACGGTAGCGCCAAAAAAGTCGAGGCGCTTGTCGGCAGCAGTCAGCGTACCGCTTATCGCAAAAACAAATGTACCGATGTAATCAAACCAAAGTAAAAGATCCATACTGCAAAACAACAAAAAATTATTAATCTACCTTAATGTTGTACTTACTTAGCAGGCCGGGAAGCATGTCGAGCGAAAAATGAGCGCCGGCCAGTTGGTTTTGCTCCGGATTGAGGTAAAGGTTGATGGAGTTCCGCAGATCAGCCTTTTGTAAGTTCGTGAAGTTGAAGACAGCTCCGGCCAGGTCGCATTCCAAAAATATTGCTTTTGTAAGGTCGGTTTCGTTAAAATCAACCTCGTGCATGGTGCAGCGGTTAAAGCGGGTACCTTTTATTTTTAACTGGTAAAATGAAGCGTAATTCAGGATACATCCGTTGAAACTGAATTCGAGCAAAAATGGGTTGCATTCGTCGAATTGCAGCCCGATCAGTTTGCAGTTCTTGAAGCTTACATTTTTAAAGGCGGTATTGGTAATTTTAGTGTTGCTGAAATCGCAGTTCTCAAAGCTACAGTCTTCGAAACTGTAACTACTAAGGTCGGCCGACGAAAAAATACAATCGATAAAATTACAGCTTTCGTAGTCGGCCTGTTCCAGTCCTTTTTCGGAGAAATCGTTGTTCTTAAAAACTTTGTCGGTAATGTATGTCATTTGTATTTTTTAAGGCAAAAGTAAAAAGTAGAAAGTAAAAAGTAGAAAGGCAAAAGTAAAAAGTAGCCACTAGCTGCGAGTTACAAGCTGCGAGTTTTTATTTTAGCATTTTAGCATCAAAGCATTATTGAATTCACGCATTCACGCATTTCGTCCTCCAATCCTTCAGGTCTTCAGTCCTTCAATGTCGCGTAAATCGGTCGAATACTTCAATTACAGGTTGTACATTTCCTTTGGCATCGAAAAAAGTGCGGTAGCCAAAACCTTTGTTTTCCACAGCCGGTTCCCACCAGAAAACACCAACACCCAAACCATTTGGTACATTTAGTACCACGCGGTTTACGTCTTCCAAAAACTGGCGTTGTCCTTCGGGCGACTCGTCGAAAGGTGCCGGTTTACCGATGTATTCGGCCGGTGCAAAATTGTAGGCGGCTTCCACTACAATTATTTCTTTTTGATAGGCACGAGCCATAAAGTTTAGTGTTTCGCGCAAATCGAGAATCGAGCCGTGCCACCAAGGGTAATACGATTGCCCCATTACATCAAAATCCAATCCGTACGAAAGGAGCTTTTCGAACCAGTATTTGGTGAATTCCATATCGCCGCCTTTGTCGATATGAATCATGATCTGCGGGCATGGATTGTTGCCGCAGCTTGCATAAACTCCATTAATTCCGGCTTGTATCAGTTCGGCCAGATTATCCCAGTTGTCGGGCAGTTTACCATCGGGCCATAACATGCCGTTACTGATTTCGTTGCCCACCTGAACCATATCGGGGAAAACACCGGCTTCGCGAAAAGCGATCATGGTTTGGCGGGTATATTCGTAAACCGAGTCAACGAGTATTTCGTGCGAAAGTCCTTCCCATGCTTTTGGAAGAAACTGTTTTGCAGGATCGGCCCAGGTATCGGAATAATGGTAATCGAGCAGAAATTTGAAACCATACTCTTTCGCCATTTGCGCTGTAGCAATGGTGTATTCCAGGTTATTGGGAAGTTGGGTGGGCGTGTGAAACAGCCTCAAACGTATCCAATTATACCCGTGATCTTTGAATATCTCAATACCTTTTTTTACTTCTCCGTTTTCCTTAAACGCAAAACCATTGTCTTCAGCTTGTTTTAAAAAAGAAAGGTCGGCACCAACGGCATATTTCTGTGCATTTACCGGGAAAGAACTAAAAACAAGGATCACAAATAGAAACGTAATCGTTTTAGAATAGTGTGATGTTTTGGTTTGCATGACACGGTGTTTTTATGATTTTTGATGCTTAAAAGTAAATTGTATTCAGATTTTCAATTCGTTTACCTCATCCCTAAAAAGAGCGAATTGATTGTCGCTGCTCCCTTTAGGGGCGGGGTGTTCAGAGATAATCAATTTGCAAAATGTGTTCATATACGAATATTTTTGTTGGTTCCTATCTTTTTATAAGCCTAAAGTTATATGAAATTTTGAATGGATAGAGAAGTTGAACCTCTGAATTGCTTTACTCAACAGCAACTATTTCAATGGTCCTTCCCATAAAACTTACTTTGTCGCCAACACATTTGTTGTGCAGCGCTTTTCCAATAGGGGAGGCCAGCGAGATACAAAAACAGCTTTTGCCATCTACTTCAATATTACCAAGGGCTGTTGCTATGAAATACAGGTTTTTGCCATCGGAAACCAGGCTGCCAAACTCTACCTTGTCGAACTTTTTCTTTAGGTCGATATTTTCCAGTTCGGTTTTTAGCCTTTCGGTTTTATGCAGCTGAACACGGTTTTTCTCCACTTCCTGCTGCATTAAAGTACGGCCGGTTTCGTATTTGTCGCCTACGCTGCTTTTGGTCTCGTTATCGCGCGACTCTTTAGCTGCTGCAATAGCCATTTGCGCCGATTCGATGCGTTCATCAATCAGCGCCATAATTTTGGAATAGAGCTTTTCTTTGGTCATTTTGTTTAAAAACAACCAAAGATATAAAGCTCAACTGTTATTGAAAGTCTTTGTGAGTAACTATTTAGGAAGTTGAATATAAAATGTTGTTCCAATTTCTTCGCCGCTGGTAAAGCCAACTTTGCCATCCAGGTATTTTTCACCCAACAATTTCATACTGTAAGTGCCAAGTCCACGGCCTTTTCCTTTGGTGGAGTAAAAACGTTTAAACAGATGATCTTTTACTTTATCGGCGACAATGCTGTTGTTGTGTACCGATAGTTCTATCAGATTTTCGCTTTCCTTGCAAGAAAGCATTATTGTATCGTGCGGCACATTCATTTCAATGGCATTCTTGATCATATTTCCAAGAATACGCCGTATTAATACAAGATCGGTTGTAAATGTACAGTCGGTTGAATCCATGCTGATTTGAATCGGTTTGCCGTTATTCAATTCATGTTTTGCATAGGATCGCTGCAGGTCTGCAAGAAGGGTGTTACTGTTTACCTCTCTGGGCTGCAAATGAAGCTCACCTCTTTCTGCTGCACCTAATTCGCGCTGTGCCTGTATTTCTTCAATAAGGTTTTGCGAAGCGTATTCAATTGTTTGCGCGATGTCTTGTAATTGTTCAGGATCATCAATCTCTTTAAGAATAGATGATAGTCCGGATATAGCTCCTGCACTGTTTAATATATCGTGAATAAAAACCCGTTCCAGCGATTCTCTTCTTTTATTGGCGCTGATATCGGTTACTGAAAATATGGTTAATTTTTCTCCATCGAGATCTAAGGGATTTGCTGTAACCTCAAGGTCCAGTGCATCATTTTCGATGGTAAGTATCTGACATTCTTTTGTTGAGCGTTTGCCTTTTTGCGACTCCAGAATTGCATTTACTGCTCCGCATGATTTGCAGGCATTGGTAGTTCCACATCCTGTAACTGAATTGAATGCATTGGCGCAATTAAATGTTTCTCCCGGGCGTTTTCCAATTAACGGATCATGATTCAGTTGCTTACAAAAATTTTTGTAACTGTTGTTGGCATAAACTACCTGGCGGTGTTTGTTTAAGATGATCACCATTTGTGAGATCGACTCCACAAAATTCACCAGTTGTTTATTATCAAGGATTGTTTTGAATTGGCTTTCAAGCTGTCCGTTTGTATAACGCATTGCCGGCGCATAGCTTGTTAAGGTTTGTTCTTCAAGCATATTAACGTCCTTTTAATAAATGGTTTGCACAACAAATGTATCAAAAGTGTTGGATAAACAAAAGCTTAACAGCAGCTAATTGGTTAAATTATAGTGATTTTAATCAATTATTTCATACTTATTGGCAATAAAGACATATTTGAAGCACAAAAAAGGGTCAAACCTGTTCAGCCTGACCCTTTAAATATTTTAGGACTTATATTTTAGCTTGCTTTTTTAGCCCATGCTGTTCCAAGTGGCAATACGGTTTTTCCTGCAAGGTCGTTGATAATAATGGCAGCCATCATATACCAGGCCGACAAGGCACAGAAAATAAGCTCGTAACCGGCAACAACATTCATTTTAGGATTCCCAAAATGACCAACAATTAATAGGATAAAACCCAGTTCGAGTAAAATAAAAGTTATAGCCATTGCTTTGTGTACATAAAACGATGCTACAAGCATAATACACGTGTACAAGGCCCAGGCTACCAAATACCAGCCCACATCGGTGTGCGAAGCGGAGTAAATGTTAAAATGGTTTAGTAACCAAATAATTCCCAGTCCAATCCAAAACGAACCATAAGCTACAAAGGCACTAAATCCGAAATTATTGCCAACTTTTTGTTCCATAAATCCGGCGATCATTTGTGCCAGCCCGCCAAAAACCAGGCCCATAGCCAATACGGGGCCAATGCCCAATAAACCGATATTATGAATTTGCAGTAAAAGGGTAGTTAATCCGAAACCGGCCAGACCAACTACTGCCGGATTTCCAATTTTTTGAGTACTCATTCTTAACTATTTTAATAATTGAAATTTTGAGCCGCGAAAATAGGATTTAGAACATAAGAATCAGCCGTTATTTACTTTCTGATAAAGGGTTTAATGTTTTATTGATTTAAGACCGCCGGGCAAGGAGAAAGGGGCAGAGCGCAAAAAAATGTCACTTCGAAACCGAAGTGGCATTTTTAACTTTGCACAAGGCTTATAACGTTTTGCTTTTACATACTCTTAATTTCGCTAACCAGGCTGGTCATTGATTTTTTAGCATCGCCAAACAACATGCGTGTTTTGTCGTTAAAGAACAGGAAGTTCTCAATTCCTGCGTAACCTTTACCCATACCACGTTTCATGATAATGATGTTTTTAGCCAGGTGCGCATCGATGATCGGCATTCCATAAATCGGGCTGCTCGGATCGTCATAAGCTGCGGGGTTTACCACATCGTTGGCACCAACCACAATAGCCACATCAACATTAGGCATATCCGGGTTAATGTCATCCATTTCAACCAGCTGCTCATAAGGAACATCGGCTTCGGCCAGCAACACGTTCATGTGTCCCGGCATACGACCTGCCACCGGGTGAATGGCATATTTTACTTCAACGCCTTTACTTTCAAGCAGTGAATCCAGCTCATGTGCAATGTGCTGAGCCTGTGCTACCGCCAAACCATAACCCGGAATAATTACCACCTTTTGCGAGTAGCTTAAAAGAACTGCAGCGTCGCTTAAAGTAATTTCTTTAATACTTCCCTGTTCGCGGTTAGCTGCTTCGCCACCACCGCCAAACGCACCAATAATTACATTTATCAGCGAGCGGTTCATGGCACGGCACATCTGAATGGTAAGAATTGTACCGGCTGCACCTACCAAAATACCACCAAGAATCATGGCTTCGTTCTGATAGATAAAACCTGCCATGGCAGCAGCAATACCTGTCAGCGAGTTCAGTAACGAAATAACAACAGGCATATCGGCACCGCCAATTGGCATAACAAAACTAACTCCGTATATAATGCTTAATACCAGCAGTCCGTATACCAGGTAAGAAACATTTGTCTGATCAAATCCGCCGAAAAGAACAAGCAGAATGATAACAACGATCAACAACATAAAAAACAGGTTCAGGTAGGTCATAAATTTGGCAAAAATATCACCCACTTTTCCATCCAGTTTACCGTAGGCAACCATACTACCACTAAAGGCAATACTACCTACAACCAATCCTAACAAAGTAACCAGAAGTGCCTGGTTCGGATTTTTTGTAAACTCGATTAAAGCCACAGCCGCTGATGCCGCACCTCCGGTAGCATTAAAGAATGATACCATTTGCGGCATAGCTGTCATTTTTACTTTTCGGGCCATTACGGTTCCAACCACTGCACCTGCAGCAATAATCAGAAGAACTGCTGCTGCATTTGTCAATGAGATTCCGTCGCCGGCAGCATCTTTATTTAAAAGCAAGGTGGTGATCATTGGAAGGATCATTCCTGAGGCAGCCCAGAAATTTCCTTTTCGGGCGGTGGCAGGATTACTTTCCAGTTTCAGTCCGATTACGAACATAATGGCTGAAAGAAGATAACTGTATTCCAGAACAACTTGTCCCGGCATTAATGTATTTAGTAAAATCATAGCGTTCATCGTTATTTTTTCTTCTTTTTAAACATTTCGAGCATGCGGTCTGTAACAACAAATCCTCCGGCTACGTTTAGTGTAGCCATAAACAGGGCAATTGCACCCAGGATCCACTCGAAAGTAGATGAAGCGTGACCCACAAGGATAATTCCTCCGATAATAATTACACCGCTGATTGCGTTGGCACCCGACATAAGTGGAGTGTGCAACACCGACGGCACGTTGGAAATTACCTCGAATCCAAGAAATATCGATAACACTATAATGAATATCGTATCCTTATTTTCGGTTAAAAAAGTTAATATACTTTCCATAATTCATTCATTTATTTGGTTTCGATAACTGATTTAACACGTTCATTGTAAATCTCTTTTGCATGGGTAATACAGGTACCTTTTACAATGTCGTCTTCAAAATTCAGGTTCAGTTCACCCTCTTCTCCTATCATTAACTTCATGAAGTTCAACACGTTTTTTCCAAACATACGACTGGCATCAACCGGTTTTTGCGCCGGATAATTTGATTGTCCGATTATAGAAACGCCTTTGTATTCAACCACTTCGTCGTTTTTGGTAAGTTCGCAGTTTCCACCTGTTGAAGCAGCCAGATCGATAATTATTGATCCCGGTTTCATGGCATCAACAGCTTCTTTTGGAATCAAAAGCGGTGCTTTGCGCCCGGGAATCTGTGCGGTGCAAATCACTACATTCGATTTGGCCGCCACCTCATTGATTCTATCCTGTTGTTTCTTTTTATATTCTTCGGTTTGTTCAACGGCATATCCACCGGCAGCTTTGTCTTCGGTTGCTCCTTCAACTTCAACAAATTTACCACCCAAACTCATAACCTCTTCTTTTACCGCCGAGCGTACATCAAAAACCTGTACCTGTGCACCCAGTTTGCGCGAGGTGGCAATAGCCTGTAATCCTGCAACACCGGCACCCAGAATAAGCACATTGGCCGGACGAATGGTACCGGCGGCTGTCATAAACATCGGGAAGAAAGTAGGCAGTTTCGCCGCTGCTTCAAGTACAGCCATGTAGCCGGATACTGTCGCCATCGACGATAAAATGTCCATTGCCTGCGCACGTGTGGTACGCGGAATCAAATCGAGACTAAATGTTGTGATACCGTTATCGAGGAAAGTTTTTACCAGCGCAGTATCCCAGAGTGGGTTGAAAGCGCTAATCCAAACCTGAGAATCTTTAATTTTTCCGGTGTCACCTTCAGCGGGTGGCTGAATTTGCAGCAGAACTTCGGCTTTGGCAAACACATCGTCGCGCGAAACGGTTTTTGCACCAACAGCTTCGTAATCGGCGTCGGATGCAAATGCTTTTTCTCCGGCTCCCTGTTCAACCAATACCTCAACTTTCAGGTCGGTAAAAGCTTTCACAGTTTCCGGCAGTAAAGCGACACGTGTTTCTTTACCGTGTTCCTTTAATAATCCAAGAATCATAAATTTTTATTTAGATAGTTATTCTGTAAATCTATTAAAATAAATTGACCGTGTTCGTACACGGGAATGTTTATTATTATGATTTACAACAGTTTTTTTGATGACACAGTTCACATAACTATCTAATTTATTGATTAATTTATTTCGCTGGTGGCTCTAAAAAAGGCTGAATGGTCTTGTATTGCCGCGTTTCAGCAAAACCAATTAAAAAATATAAGAATGGTGAAGTGTATTTCTCCTATGAATTTAAACCAAACAAATCGAAAGGAGGCTTTATAAATTGCTCGTTAAACAAAAAGTAGGTGAGCACGATAAAAGCCGCAAATCCTAACACGATAAGTAAATGCGACCAGTTGGTTTTCTGAATATCATGGCGTGATTTTATATCGCAAACTTCGCCCGGGCAATACTGAACCTTTTCCTTAAATAACAAAGGGTAGAATTTGCATCCAAGGCAAATACCAAACACTGCTTCGAAGAATAAAAACACCAGACAGATCATACAAATTATTCCTGTTATCGGGCTGTAAGAATTTACGATTACCGCCAATAACAGCATGGTAGAGGCAAGACCAAGTCCAATCTTCCATGCAAATTTCTTTTGGCGTGCTCCAACATATTCGGGTGTTTGGTTACGCACGATCCAACGCCCGAGAATGAGTGTTGGTGAATATTTCGGATTGATTAATACGCGAATCAACATGTCGGTAAGAAATACGATAATGGCATATTTTAAGGGTGTAAAATTGCCTTCTGTGGCTTGCTGAATGGAGATAAACATCAGCATAAAAAGCATTCCGGCTGCAGCACGGATTTCTCTTTCGTTTAAAACCGGGATGGTGTATCCCTGAACGTTTTCTCCAAATTGAACGATCTTACTCATTTTGTTTAATTAATTGGTTAACAGTTGTTTTTATTTTTATTGGTCGTTGGAATAACGGCAATATAACAAAACATTTATTAATTGGTTTAATCATTGAGGCTGTTAACATCGTGTTTACCTCAACGATCTACAAGAGTAAGATCAATGATAGTTCGCGATTCGAAAAGTTGGTAATGAAAGCCTGTTACTTTTTTACTGTTTCAACATAAAGATTCTCCACTTTTTCGCGTGCCCAGGGAGTTTTGCGTAAAAATTTAAGGCTCGACTTTAAGCTGGGGTTATTCCGGAACGAGTTGATTTGGATAATATCTCCCAGTTCGTCCCATCCATAGTAACTTACCAGGTATACTAAAATGGCCTCAAGAGTTTTTCCGTGCAGCGGATTATTTGGTTGCTTTTGAGGCTCTTTATTTGCGTTTCGTTCCATATTAAACTACCGTTATAAGTTTATCCTGCTTTTCTGTTAAGTGTCCGAATGGTGTTGCTTTGATATTGAATTTTGCCAGACAAGCTTCTACTTCCGAAAGCGCTTCCGGCTCAACAGCCAATAACAAACCTCCGCTGGTTTGCGGATCGCACAAAATGTTTTTATAGTTCTCATTTTTCATTGAAACATTATGCCCGTAACTATCCCAGTTGCGCAAGGTCCCGCCAGGAATACAGTTTTGTTCCAGGTAGGGTTGAAGCATTGGCAACGTTGGTATTTTATCGTGTTCGATGTGTGCTGAAAGCTTGCTGCCTTCGCACATTTCGGTAAGGTGCCCGAGCAATCCAAAACCGGTAACGTCGGTCATGGCTTTTACTCCATCAATTTTTGCCAGCTCAAATCCCGGTGTATTTAACCGGCACATCAATTCGGGTGCAGTTTGTTCGTGCTCGCTTGCCAAAACGCCTTTTTTCTGAGCCGTGGTTAAAATACCAACTCCAAGTGGTTTGGTTAAAAGCAGCTGGCAACCCTTGGTAGCGGTGTCGTTTTGTTTGATGTTTTTCAGATCAACCTGTCCGGTAACTGCCAGACCGAAAATTGGCTCCGGGCTGTCTATACTGTGGCCGCCGGCCAAACTTATGCCTACTTCTTTACAAACCTGACGACCACCTTCAACCACTTCGCGGGCAATTTCAGGGGCCAGTTTATTTATCGGCCAGCCCAAAATGGCAATCGCCAGTATTGGTTTTCCGCCCATGGCAAAAACATCGCTAATGGCATTAGTGGCGGCAATTCGTCCAAAAGTAAAAGGATCGTCAACAATGGGCATAAAAAAGTCGGTGGTACTAATAATGGCTGTACCGTTTCCTAAATCCAAAACGGCAGCATCGTCGCGACTATCGTTTCCTACCAAAAGGTTGGGTTGAATTCCCATGTCGAGTTTTGTTTCAAGAATGGTACTTAAAACTTTAGGCGATATTTTGCAGCCGCAACCGGCTCCGTGGCTATACTGTGTGAGCTTTATATTTTTCGTATCTGATTGACTCATAAAAGGCTTTAATTTGTTTGGTAATTATTTCGGGCGAAATGGTTTTCGATTCTAATGTATAAATATCCTGGTGTTCCCTGTTTTTTAATCCTCTCAGGTAGTATTTGTCGTAGTAAATCAGGCAGATCATCGCCACTTCAAACAGTTCGTTTTTTTCAAGGTGTTCCAGCGCATATCGGCTGTTTAAACCTCCCAGTCGCTTTTCAATTCGCAGAATGGAATCTCTCAGCATCGCTTTGTCGGCTTCTGAATAATCCTTAACCAGAAAACGCGCTCTTTCAGCGCGTGAAATATCCAGGAAAATCACAGGGTGACTTCTCATATTCTCAAAAAAGTTCATCGGGATATTTACCAGACCAATACGATGACTTTCGTCTTCAATCCAAATGGTTTTGTTGTAATCCAGGTCTTTCCATTCCCAAAACAGGTCATTTTCAAATTGTTCGATGGAGGGTTGCTTGCCATCTCCAATACGTCCGAAAGCCGATCCTTTGTGGTTGGCCAGTCCTTCCAAATCGATAATTTGTTCGCCCTGTTCTTTTAGTTCGTATAAAATATGTGTTTTCCCGCTACCGGTGTAACCACCCAGAATACAAATATTGGCATTGGTTTTAAACGACTCCAAAGCATGATTTCTAAAAACTTTGTAACCACCGGTAATTACATGAACTTTTGAAAAGCCGTTATCTGAAAGGTGTTGGGCAAACGCTCTCGACCGCATTCCTCCACGCCAGCAATGTACGGCAATTACACCAGCGGGAGCCAGTTGTTTTGATTCCGAAATAAACCATTCCAATTTTGGCGTAACGTACTTGTAACCCAGCTCAATGGCTTTCTCTTTTGATTGCTGAACATACACCGTTCCCACAGCGGCGCGCTCTTCATTCGAGAACAACGGAATGCTAAATGCACCCGGTATGTGCCCTTTTTCGTACTCGCCCGGCGAGCGAACATCGACAAGCGGGACCGAATTGGCCAGTTTAATATATTCTGAAATACTGATCTCGTGTAACATGGTGACAAAGTTATTTATTCGGGCAATATTTCATAAACAGAACGCGCATAATGTTAACATGATTAATTCATAAAAGTGAATTAATCACCTTCAAGGCTGACGAAATAATTGAAATACAATTATTTGTCAGTGTTAACCTTGACATTGAAAATTTGAAAGACACTCAATTTTGTCTTTGTAACATGCAGATTTTCAATCGTCAACACTTCGTGTGAAAAATTTTACGAATTTTTCAGGTTAAAAAGTAGCTAGTAAGTATCGATTTGGCGGGTATAACCCTACAATTAAATTAACGTAATGATGGTATAATTTCAAAGCTATACCATAATGAATGAAACGTTAAAGGAAAAGATCAAACAATTTGTTTTACAAGATGTAAATGAATCGAAAGTGAGTGCCGGCCCTGATTCCTTCTGGCAGGGTTTAAAAAATACAGGCACCGAACTTTGGCTTGACACCGGCGATATGGAGGAGGCCGAAAAAAACTGGTCGGACGAAATGACGGCTTTAACTACAAACAACACGCTGGTAAACAACGAAATTCAGAAAGGAATTTATGATGATTTTGTTGAGCAAACTGTTGAAATTGTAAAAGACCTGCCAATAGAAGAGCAAATTGTTGAGATCGCGTTCATTTTAAATGCCCGACATGGTATTCGGCTGGCCAAAAAATTTGGAGGCTTTGTAAGTGTTGAATTGCACACCAATACGGCTTATGATTTTAATGCCATTATTGATTACGGATTACGCTACTTTTCCATTTGCCCCGATCAGTTTATCGTAAAAGTTCCGTATACGGCAACCGGATTGCTGGGGGCACGCAAACTGCGTGAGTTGGGCGTGAAAATCAATTTTACACTTGAGTTTTCGGCCCGGCAAAATGCGATGGTGGCTGCCATTACAAAACCCAATTATTGCAATGTGTTTTTAGGGCGTATTGGCGCCTATATAAAAGATAACGAGCTGGGAAGCGGCAGTGGGGCAGGCGAGCGGACAGTGATTTCCGCACAGCATATTGTTACCGAACTGACCAAAAACAATGAAACACCTACCAAATTAATTGCCGCAAGTTTACGCCATTACTCGCAGCTGGATGCACTGGCCGGTACCGATGTTTATACCATGCCCACAAAAGTGGCTGCCGATGGAAAAATAAATATGGACGGCAATTTTCAATCAAAACTGAACGAAGTTTATCCGGTAGATTTAACCGATGAGGCCGCCAGCTATTTCCCTGAAAAATTATGGGAGGTAAGCGAAAAAGAACTGGAGCTCGTGAAAAATCTGGATGCGAATCTGCCAAAAAATGAAAATGAGCTGATCGACAGGGTTCATGAAGCGGGATGCGGCGATATGTTTCCGTACCTCAGCGAAAAAGATTATAAACTGATTGCTGACGATGGAAAAATTCCAAATCATCAGCGTTGGGCACAGCGTATTGCCAATGGTGAACTGGCTATCGATACCTTGCTAAATCTGGCCGGACTGGCAAGTTTTACAGCCGATCAGGCCGCTCTGGACGACCGGATCAGAAGAATAATTGGCGGCTAATTAGTGCTTGCCCAAAAACTCAGCTATTTCTTTGTTTTTGAAAAGAAGGCGTCAAAGACAAGGCTTTCGAAGGTTTGGAAATCAGGGAGTTTACTTTCGTAATCGACCGTTTTCAAACCGAGAGTAACGCAGTATTTGGCGTTTTCTTACAAAGACTAATTACAGCTTTAGTTCTTCCAGTAATTCAATGTAACGTTCAATCCCGGCAATAATTTCGCTTTTGTGAATGTATTCATCGGCGGTGTGCGAACGTGCTGAATCGCCAGGTCCCATTTTTACTGATAAGGATGAAATAATGGCCTGATCGGAAGTTGTTGGCGATCCGTATGTATTTATGCCTTTTTGTTTTACCAGTCGGGCAAAAGGATGATGTGCTGAAATGCCCGATGAGTTTAAACGCACCGAACGTGGTTTCACTTCCGAATCAATCAATTGGCTGATAATTTCAGCGGCTTCTTTGTTGGTGTAATGTTCGTTGGTGCGCACATCAACCACAAAATGACAGTTGTCGGGAACAACGTTGTGTTGCGTGCCTGCCTCAATTTGAGTAACCGATATTTTTACTTTTCCGAGTACTTCAGATACTTTCTCGAACTCGAAATTGCGTAGTTTTTCAATGTCTTCAATAGCCTTGTATAGTGCATTTTGGCCTTCCTCGCGAGCAGCATGACCGGATTTGCCATGTGCGTAACAATCCAGCACCAGCAACCCTTTTTCAGCAATGGCCAGTTCCATTTTTGTGGGTTCGCCAATTATGGCAAAAGTTATTGGGCTAATCTCAGGGAGTACGATCTCCATACCTCGCCGGCCCGAAATTTCTTCTTCGGCAGTTGCTGCATAAACCAGGTTATAGGGCAGGTCTTCGCGTTCGAAAAAATGCACAAACGTTGCCAAAAGCGAAACCAGCGGCCCCCCGGCGTCGTTGCTTCCCAAACCATACAGTACATCGCCTTCTTCAATGGGCGAAAACGGATCTTTTGTATAGCCCTTCGCCGGACGAACCGTATCGATATGCGAGTCGAGTAAAATCGTTGGCTTTTCTTCTGAATAATATTTGTTGTAGGCCCAGGTGTTGTTCTCTTTTGTTTTATACGGAATACCCTCTTTTTCAAGAAACGCACGCATAACTGCGGCAGCATTTTCTTCCTCTTTACTAAACGACTGCGTAGCGATCAGCGTTTTTAACAGTTCGATGTATTTCTCCATAGTTTACGTGTTGCAACGCTGCAAAAGTGGGAAAAAAAACAGAAAGTTGCACCAATTCATAGCTGTTCAGTTTATCTGAGAATTCTTTATTCGCAGTAAGATCACGCGATTGGTTCTGAAACTCCATGATCTTCTGTTATATTTGTGCCTCAAAATTGAAACAAAGCAGCTATGCACGAAATACTTTTCTGGATTATTATCGGAATTCTTGTTGTTGATTTTATCTTCGAGAAATACCTGTCGTACCTAAATACTACAACCATGAGCGACACGATTCCTGAAGAAGTAAAGGGAATTTACGACGAAGAGAAATACAAAAAACAGCAGGCTTACCAGCGCGAAAATCATCGTTTCGGGATTTTAACCAGCAGTTTTAGCATGGTACTTACTTTAGCCATGTTTTTGTTTTATGGCTTTGCACTGGTGGATGGCTGGGCATGGAGTTTTACCGGAAACGCAATATTGGCAGCGCTCATATTTTTCGGAATTATCATGTTCGCATCCGATATTATAAACATCCCTTTCGAAATTTACGACACCTTTAAAATTGAGGAGAAATACGGTTTTAATAAAACCACACCCAAAATATTTGTTTTTGATAAAATTAAAGGCTGGCTGGTAAGTGCACTTATTGGTGGCGGGTTGCTGGCGCTGGTTATTTTTATCTATCAGCTAACCGGTAGCATGTTCTGGATTTATGCGTGGCTTGTAGTTTCGGCCTTTTCCATTTTTATGGCGATGTTTTATTCCAACCTGATTGTGCCGCTGTTTAACAAACAAACGCCGCTTGAAGAGGGCGAATTGCGCGATGCCATTAGTGCTTTTGCACAAAAAGTAGGTTTTAAGCTGGATAATATTTTTGTGATCGACGGATCGAAACGCTCAACAAAAGCCAATGCTTATTTTACCGGGTTAGGAGCCAAAAAACGCATTGTTCTTTACGATACTTTGATAAACGATCTGAATACCGAAGAGCTGGTAGCCGTTTTAGCACACGAAATTGGCCACAACAAAAAGAAACACGTAGTACAAGGTCTCTTGATCGGATTGGTGCAAACAGCCATTGTTTTGTACGTTTTTGGTTTGCTGATTGATAGTCCTGCATTAAGTGCTGCTCTTGGAGTTGATAAACCGAATTTTCATATTGGTATGGTGGCTTTTGGTGTGTTGTATACACCCATTTCATTTTTCACAGGCATTTTCATGAATATCCTTTCGCGGAAAAACGAATATCAGGCCGACCGATTTGCTGCCGAAAACTACAAACCGGAAGCGTTGGCATCGGCGTTAAAAAAACTGTCGATCAATAACCTGAGTAATTTAACCCCGCATAAAACCTATGTATTCTTTCATTACTCGCACCCTACTTTATTGCAGCGTCTGACCTTTTTAAAATCATTTGAGAAATAGAAGAAACTCGCAGTTTTCAGTTGAATTTCAATGGTGCTGTCATCTCGAACGAGTGAGAGATCTGTTGCAAATTTGCAGTTCAGTGATTCAGGCTACGAGTCGCGAGTCAATGACACTGCTTTACCACAATGTTTCACAAAGAAGAAAAGTCCCGGTCGCAGTTTGCAATTCATTCGATATACTGCATCCAAATAGTTTTTCACTTACTTTAGAGCAAACAAAACAAAACACAAATGAATTCTTTCAAAAATACACTCATTCAAATCACACATAACGGAATGGGATCAGGCAATGACGAGCTGGGGCAACTACTGGTAAAAAACTATCTGACATTGCTTTGCGAAGAAGAAGAAGTTCCCAAAGTAATTACCTTTTACAATGATGGCGTAAAACTTATTTGCTATGGCTCTGAAGCACTTGAGCCTTTAAAGCAGCTCGCGGGAAAAGGTGTAAAACTTGTGGCTTGTAAAACTTGTTTAAACCATTTTCAATTGCTGGAAAAAGTTGAAGTCGGTATCGCCGGAACTATGGTTGATATTTTGCATTTCCAAAAAGTGGCGGAAAAGGTTGTGAACCTTTAAATCAATCCTGAATGCTTTAATGCGATAATGCTTAAATGAGAACTCGCGGCTCGTAACTCGTGGCTAGAAGCAAGCAACTACTTTTACTTTTTGCCTTTCCTCCTTTTCACTTTTGCTCTCCTACTAACAGCTAGCAACTCATAGCTATCTCCCCTGTTACAGATCTCTCCTCGTGCCTCGTCGAGATGACAGCTGTTCTCAACTTTTGCCTTTCTACTTTGTCCTTTTGTCTTTTATATTGTTAATTTTGCTAATCCTAAAACATGTGCAATTAAATTAAAGGAATGAAAGCAGAAATTATTACCATAGGCGATGAAATACTGATTGGGCAGATCGTTGATACCAACTCGGCCTGGATGGGCGAGCAGTTTAACCTGAATGGTATTGAGATTTACCAGATCACTTCGGTTCACGATGATCACGATCATATAACGCGGGCCATAAAAAATGCAGAAGAACATGCTGACCTGGTAGTAATTACGGGAGGACTTGGCCCAACAAAAGATGATATTACCAAACATACGCTTTGTGAGTATTTTAACACGAAACTGTTTTTTCACGAGCCCACTTTAAAAACGATTTACGAGCGATTCAAATTCCGCGGGATTGATATGAACAAGATGAATCGCGACCAGGCGATGTTGCCCGAAGCCTGCACGATTTTACCCAATAAAATGGGAACAGCTCCGGGCATGTGGTTCGAACAGAACGACACCATTTTTGTGTCGATGCCGGGTGTACCTTTTGAAATGAAATACCTGGTAGAATTTGAGCTGTTACCGCGACTGCGCAAAACCGGACGAACTAAAGCAATTTTTCATAAAACGGTGTTGACACAGGGAGTTCCGGAGTCGATGTTGGCCGAACGAATCGCAGACTGGGAGGATGCTTTGCCTACGCACATAAAACTGGCTTATTTACCCAATCCAATGGCCGTTCGGCTTCGACTTTCAGCAATTGGAGATGATATTGAAGTATTAAAAATTGATGTGGAAAAAGAAATAAAAAAGCTTCAAACAATAATTCCTGAGGCGATTTTTGGATACAACACAGAAACCTTGTCGGAAGTAATTGGCCGGCAACTCGTTCTGCAAAACAAAAAACTGGCTGTTGCCGAAAGTTGCACGGGCGGTTATATTTCGCACCTAATCACTTCTGTATCCGGAAGTTCGGAATATTACAACGGTTCGGTTACATCGTATTCAAACGAAATGAAAGAGCAGTTACTTGGCGTTAGCCGCGAAAATCTGGAAAAATATGGTGCCGTTAGCGAGCAGGTGGCACGCGAAATGGTTGAAGGCGTAAAGCGTGTGATGAAAGCTGATTATGCTGTGGCAACCACCGGAATAGCCGGACCAACGGGCGGAACAGAAGACAAGCCTGTTGGAACAGTGTGGATCGCTGTTTCGGGACCAGAGAAAACAGTGGTAAAAAAATACACTTTTGTTGGTGATCAGCGCGACCGGAATATAGTGCGCTCCGGACAATCTGCCCTGCAATTGCTGCGAAGAATGGTTCTTGGTGAGCTGTAATTTTGGGCTTCAAACCTCCGTCTTCCGACTTCGGTCTCCGGGCATAACTCTTCCAACTTTTTAACAACTTCTAACGTTCTTAAACGTTCTAAAGATGTATTTTTGAATCAGAAAACAGAAAAATATGAAACGAATAGTTGTAATTATACTCATCGTGATTGTAGTGCTTTTTGGAGCCGTTTTGGCAATTCCGGTGTTTTTCAAACAAAACATTTTAAATACGGCAAAAACCACGCTCAATAAACAATTAAATGCCGAGGTGGAATTTGCCGATTTAAAACTATCGTTGTTTAAGAATTTCCCAAAGGTTACTGTCGATTTGCAGAATGTACTAATCAAAGGAAAAGGGGAGTTTGTGCAGGATACATTGCTAAATATCCCGCGTTTTGAGGCTACAATGAATTTATCGTCGCTTTTTAGTTCCGACAGAAGTATCGAGGAAATCATTCTTGAAAAACCGTCACTGAACCTGGTCGTTGCTGAATCGGGCAATGTAAACTGGGATCTTGCACCGGCTTCGGGTTCGGCAGAAAAGAAAAGTACAGCAACAGCGAATGCTGAGGAGTTTCAGCTGGCATTGGAAAATATTGAAGTGAATCATGCGCGACTAATTTACAGCGACAAGTTGGCGAAAATGCACGCTGATCTGGAAGATATTAACCTGGATATCACGGGCGAAATGTTTGGCAATACCACACAACTGAACATTGGTGGAGTGGTTAGTAACCTCACTTATTCGATGGAAGGAGTTACCTATATTTCGAATACCTCGCTGGATTTGAAAACATTGCTTGACGTTGATTTCGAATCGATGTTATTTACCATTGCTGAAAGTGAGTTGCTGGTAAATCGTTTACCGCTTGAGTTGAGCGGCGATTTCAGTGTGCCCAACGACACCACTTTTCTGAACCTTCAGCTAAAAACCAAAGCTTCGGATTTCGAGAACTTTTTGGCGCTTGTACCCAAAGACTACGAGGAATACTTAGCAGGCATTACAACAACCGGCTCGGCCACCATTTCAGGAGGAGTTTCGGGATATTTAATTGATGAGGATTATCCGAAAATCGACCTGCAGGTTAAAGTTGATAATGGCAATTTTAAGTACGCCGAAATGCCGGAGCAAATCAAAAATATCAGTGCTGAGATGCTGATCGGGAAACCTCAGGGCGAACTGGATCTGCTGAAAATAAATATCAACAAAGCACACGCTGAGATTCGAAATAACCCGGTTGATCTGACCTTGAAAATTTCGAATCCTGTGAGTGATCCATTATTCGATGGTGCATTTGTTGGCAAAATAAATCTCGACCATTTAAAAGATGCGCTGCCCATGGACAGTGTAAATATTTCAGGAATTATTGATGCCAATTTGTTTGCCAACGGGCGTTATTCCGACGTTGAAGCAGAGGCTTACGACAAAATAAAATCGGATGGGGTAGTGCTGTTGAATAACTTTATTTACGATTCACCGGATCTTACTCAGCAAGTGGTAATACCTTCCGGGCGAATGGATTTTTCGCCGCAAAACATAACACTCGGTAATTTTACCCTTAAAGTTGGTGAAAGCGATTTCCGATTATCGGGGAAGGTGAGTAATTACCTGAACTATGTGATGAAAGACGGCGTGCTGAAAGGGATTCTTCAGTTGAATTCAAACTACGTAAACTTAAACGAGTTGCTTCTTCTGCAGGTAATGGAAGAAGAGGCTGAGAAAAATTCAGAAACAGCGGATGCAGAGCAGGAACTGGAAACACTGGCTTTTGATGTGCCTGAAAATATTGATATCACCTTCCGTTCAACCATAAACCGCGCCGTTTTTAACCGTATTCCGATTACAGACATAAAAGGTGAAGTTCGGGCAGTGGATAAAAAGCTTATTCTTGATGGATTGAACATGAATATGCTGGATGGAAAGATGACCATGAACGGATCGTACGAAAACACCGCTCAAAACCAACCTTTGTTTGATTTTGGTTTTGATATTGCCGGATTCGATATTCCGACCATGTACCATACGGTTGCCGGATTCAGGAAACTGATTCCGGGCGCGGGAAACAGTACCGGGAAACTCAGCACAAGTTTGGGAATGAAAGGAAGATTGAGCCCGCAACTTAAGCTGATTCCTGCAACGGCAAACGGAAAAGGATCGTTCAGTACCAATAATGTTGAGATGAAAGGTTCGCCGTTGTTTAGCCAATTGAGTGGGATAATCAAAAAAGAAAAACTTCAGAATGTAACCATCGGCGATTTTACTGCCAATTTAACTATCGAGGACGGTAGTTTGTTGCTGCGTCCGTTTACCACAAAAGTAATCGGGCAGGAAACGAAAATTCAGGGAAGTCTGAATGCAGAAAGTTTGTTGGACATGCGACTGGATTTTAACGTGCAGCGCGAAATGTTTGGCCCTGATATTCAGAAAATACTTGCCGTATTGCCGGGAAATGAAAAGATTACCATGTTGCCTGCCGGTGTTGTACTAAAAGGTCCTGTTGGCGATGCAAAAGTAAATCTTGATTTAAGCGCCACTCAAAAAGCAGTTACCGATGCCACAAAAGATGATCTGAAAAATTCGTTGAATAAATTGGGAGATGGTCTTAAAAAACTTTTCAAATAGAACATGCTACCAGTTGGTTTAAAGAAGGTGTGTAACTTTATTATCAGTATACATTTTTGTTTCTGTTAAGTATTCTTCCGAATAATATTCGGTAATCCTCTGAATAGAAACAGAAAAATGCGTATTTTGCCGACGCAAATTAACTGGGCAACCAGACAGCCTTATCAATAGCATTATTAAATGACAGACAAAGTAGTTGTAATTACCGGAGCTTCGTCAGGAATAGGAAAAGCATTGGCCGAAAAGTATGCAGCAGAGGGCTTTAACCTCGTTTTAGCTGCGCGTAGGGTTGAGCGTTTAGAGGCGCTTAAAGAAAAACTCTCCAATGTTGAAGTTCTGCCGGTAAAAACTGATGTCTCGAACGAAGAGGATTGCAAGCATTTGATCGATAAAGCGATCGAGCGCTTCGGGAAAATCAATATCCTTATTAATAACGCCGGAATTTCGATGCGGGCGGCGCTTGAAGATGTCGAAACAGAAGTTCTGCGAAAAGTAATGGACGTGAACTATTGGGGTACCGTTTATTGCACCAAATATGCTCTTCCATATTTGTTGGAGCAAAAAGGATCTGTTGTTGGCGTGATCTCAACAGGTGGATACATTGGATTACCTGGTCGCACCGGCTATTCGTCTTCGAAATTTGCAGTGCGTGGTTTTCTCGATACGCTGCGGGTTGAGTACCTGCGTGCCGGATTGCACGTTTTGGTTGTGGCACCAGGGTTTACGGCTTCTGAAATTCGCGAAACAGCGCTGGTTGCCGATGGAAGTAAGCAGGGGAAAACACCACGTAACGAAAATAAAATGATGTCGGCAGAACGTTGTGCATCAATTATGTACCGCGCCATTAAAAACCGCCGGCGAAAAATGATCGTTTCTTTCTGGGATGGAAAAGTGATCGTTTTGGTGGCAAAACTCTGGGCCTGGGTTGTTGACCAGATTCTTTATGCCGTTTTCAAAAACGAACCCGATTCTCCGTTAAAATAGATGCTAGCTACGAGCTTCTAGCTGCGAGCCACGAGTATCCAGTATCAAACATCCAGTATTCAGCATCAAGGCAAAAAGTAAAAAGGCAAAAGTGCTTCTTGGGTTGAGTTGGGAGTTGCCTGAATCGAGCTGCCAGTCGCGAGTATCGAGAATCCAGCATCCAAGCATCCAGACAAAAAAATCCCGACAAAATGCCGGGATGATTTAAAAACGAAAATGTATCACTGTTAATTATCAGTTGTTAATTCTGAACCAGCTTATTTTTAATCTTGTCTTCAAAGGCTGAGAGGGCAGCTTTCGATCCTTCGCCCATTGCAATTACAATTTGTTTGTAAGGAACCACCGAAACGTCTCCGGCGGCATAAACGCCTGCTTGTTTTGTGCGGCAATGTGCATCAATTTCTATTTCTCCCATGCGGTTGGTATCAACCACTTCGGAGAATACTTTACTGTTGGCTTGTAATCCGATCTGAACGAATACGCCATCAGTGGTAATTGTTTCTGTTTTTTCTGTTTCTCTGTTTTTGTATTCCAATGCAATAACTTTATTGCCATCGCCAATAACGGCTGTTGTTTGCGCATTGGTGTGAATGGTTACATTTGCTAATGTTTTTAGTTTGTCTTGCAAAACCTGGTCGCCTTTTAACTCGTCCATAAACTCAAGCACCGTAACTTCCGACGCAATTGACGACAGGTCGATGGCAGCTTCCAGCCCAGAGTTTCCTCCACCCACAACAACTACTTTTTTGTCTTTGTAGAATGGCCCGTCGCAGTGTGTACAGAATGCCACTCCTGAACCAATATATTCGTTTTCACCGGGAACACCCAGACGTCGCCAGCTTGCACCGGTGGCAATAATCAGTGCCGGTGTTTTGAATGTTTCGTTTAATGAAGTCTGCACTTCTTTAACCCCATCTTTTAATGCTACGTTTTCAACGCGGCGGTTTTCAAGCACATCAATAGGATAATCTTTCAGGTGACTCATCAAATCGGCCGACAGTTTTGTCCCGGTGGTTTGAGGTATTGAAATCATATTTTCAATCGAAACCGTTTCGTTTAGCTGACCGCCAACTTTTTCGGCCACCAAAGCCACAGAAAAACCTTTTCGTGCTGAATAAACTGCTGCAGAAACTCCTGCAGGTCCGCCACCCACAACTACAACATCGTATTCCTTTTCAACGGGTGCACTTGTAACAGGTTCCGATCCTACTTTATTTTCCAGTTTTGCCAGCAATTCGCCGATTGATGAGCGGCCGACATGTAATTGTTCGCCATTGGCATAAACGGTTGGAACGGCTTGTATTCCCAGCGCTTCAACTTCTTCTTTGTTAATCGACCCGTCGATAATCTCGTGACGAATGTTTGGGTTTAACAGCGTTAAAACATTCAAGGCCTGAACCACTTCGGGGCAATTGGTACAGCTTAGCGAAATATAGCTTTTTAGTACAATCTCGCCTTTTAATCCTTTTATTTGATTGGCAACCGCTTCGTCGGGCAGGTTTTTACCAATGCTATCAAGGTTTAAAATGGCAGTTAGCAACGATGGAAATTCGTGCCCGTTAGGTATTGCACGAAAAATAATGTTTGTGGGGGTGTTGTTTTTTAAGATGGTAAACTCCAGCTCTTTTCCTTCTTCAACCGAAATATTTATTTTTTCTGAGGTTGATGCAACATCATTCAACAAACCTGTTAGCTGGGCTTTGTCAGGATGAGAATTTGCAACAGCAACCTGAAAGGTGTAATTGTTTTTTAGTGGGCTGAAAACTTCCTTTAATTTATCTTTTATGGCTTGTTGTAACATGACTTTGGTTTTTAAAGGAGCAGCTGAAAATGCTGCTCCTGATTTTTGAGTTTCTTGTTCTGGCGTATTATTAGATCACACCAACAAGGTCGATGCTTGGCTCTAATGTTTTCTGTCCTTCTTCCCATTTTGCAGGGCAAACTTCTGATGGGTGCTCAGCAACAAACTGCAATGCTTTCAACCGGCGAAGTAGTTCATCTGCATTTCTTCCAACGTTTCCGGCAACCACTTCGTATGCTACAATTTCGCCTTGTGGGTTTACGATAAAAGTTCCACGCTCTGCCAAACCGGCTTCTTCAATCATAACATCAAATCCGCGTGACAAAACGCCTGTTGGATCGGCCAACATTGGGTATTTGATTTTTTTAATTGTTTCTGAAGTGTCGTGCCATGCTTTGTGTACAAAGTGTGTATCAGTTGAAACCGAGTAAATCTCGGCACCGGTTGCTTTAAATTCTTCGTACTTGTTTGCCAGGTCTTCCAATTCGGTAGGACACACGAATGTGAAATCGGCAGGGTAGAAGAAAAAGATCGACCATTTACCTAATACATCTTCTTTTTTTACTGTTTTGAAAGCGTTGTTTGCAAATGCCTGTACTTCAAAATCTACTACTTGTTTTCCAATTTGTGACATAGTTTTTTCTTTAAATATTTAACTTATTTGTGTTTCTCTTAAATTTCTGCTGCAAACATAATGCGCCCTTCGATATTAATCAAACAGATAAAATGTATATTTGTATTGATAAAATCAATATTATGACGTTGCAACAATTGGAATATATTCTCGCGGTGAATAAATACAGGCATTTTGTAACAGCATCAAAGCAATGCGGGGTTACACAACCCACATTAAGTACGATGATACAAAAGCTGGAAGCTGAGTTGGAAGTTGATATTTTTGATCGGTCGAAACATCCGATAGAACCAACTGCGTTGGGTAAAAAGATTATTGAACAGGCAGAACGGTCGCTAAAAGAGATTCGAAAAATTGGGGAACTGGTATCGAATGAAACCGATTCGTTAAGCGGATCATTACATGTTGGTGTTATTCCAACACTTGCCAATTACCTGGTGCCTCGTTTTATTAAATCGTTTGGTGAAAGCTGCCCAACAGTGCAACTTACCATTTCGGAGATGAACACGGCAACGCTGGTTGATACGCTAAAAAAGGACAGGATCGATATGTTTATTGCGGCAACACCGCTTGATGAGCCCGATTTTTTGGAAATACCCTTATTTTACGAACGTTTCTATGCCTATTTCGCTGCCGATCATCCGCTGAAAGATGTTCCGCTGAATCCCGGGAATATGCCACAAGAGAAATTGTGGGTGTTGGAAGAAGGACATTGTTTGCGCGATCAGGTTTTTAACTTTTGTACCACCAAACTGCCATATAATCATATTTTTGAAGCCGGAAGTATTGATACGCTTGTACGAATTGTAGATTTAAACGGAGGGTATACTTTAATTCCCGAATTGCACTTGCCTCTGCTAAACGATGAGCAACGCAAAAATGTACGCGAAATTAATGATCCGCCGGCGATTCGCGAGGTGTCGATTGTTATTCACAAGAATTTTGTGAAAGAGCGTATTATTAACGCAGTAAGCGATGCATTTAAAACGATTATTCCGGATGAAATGATTGATGAGCGTTTAAAGAAGTTTGCGATTCGTTTGTGAATTATAGTGATACTATCACTTCGAGTGATAGTATCACTATTTTATAAACTAAACTTCAAATTCTTTCAACGTTGTTTTAATAATTTCAATTGCTTCCATTAATTGTTCTTCGGTAATAACCAGCGGAGGTGTGAATCGGATAATATGCTCGTGTGTTGGTTTGGCAATCAAACCGTTTTCTTTTAAGGCCAGACATACATCCCAGGCTGTTTTTCCGTTGGTGGGTTTGATGGCAACAGCGTTCAATAGTCCTTTGCCCCGCACAATTTCAATAAGTGGCGAATCAATGGCGCGCATTTCTTCGCGGAATATTTTTCCTAAACGTTCAGCATTTTCTACAAGCCCTTCTTCCTGAATAACATCGAGTGCCGCCATGGCAACTTTTCCTGCAATTGGGTTACCGCCGTATGTACTGCCGTGTTCACCGGGTTTTATGGTCAGCATAATCTCATCGTCGGCCAGCACGCACGATACCGGATAAATTCCGCCCGAAACAGCTTTTCCTAAAACCAAAATATCGGGGCGAACATTTTCATGATCGCAAGCCAGCATTTTTCCTGTACGGGCCAAACCGGTCTGTACCTCGTCGGCTACAAACAACACGTTGTATTTTTTACACAACTCACTTGCTTTTTTCAGGTATCCATCCTCTGGAACATAAACGCCTGCTTCTGCCTGAATCGGTTCTACAAGAAAACCTGCCACATTCGGATCCTGCAGTTCTTCTTCCAATCGATCAACATCGTTGTAAGGTATATTTACAAAACCGGGCGTGTAAGGGCCGTAGTGACTGTATGCATCCGGATCGCTTGACATGGAAATGATGGTGATGGTGCGTCCGTGGAAATTGCCGTCGCAAACTACTATTTTGGCTTCATTTGTAGGAATACCCTTTACTTTGTATGCCCACTTCCGAATCAGTTTTAACGCTGTTTCGTCAGCCTCGGCACCCGAGTTCATGGGCAACATCTTATCGTAGCCAAACAGTTTGGTCATGTACTCTTCCCATTCGCCCAGCACATCGTTGTAAAAAGCTCTTGATGTTAATGCCAGCGTTTTGGCCTGCTCAGTTAGTGCGTCAATAATTTTTGGATGGCAGTGTCCCTGGTTAACAGCGGAGTATGCTGCCAGAAAATCGAAATATTTTTTACCCTCAACATCCCACACAAAAACGCCTTCGCCTTTCGAAAGAACAACCGGTAGCGGATGGTAATTGTGAGCGCCAAATTTATCTTCTTTGGCCATGTAGTCTGCAGAACTTAGTTTAGTCATAATAAGTTGTTTAATTTTAATGCAGAAATACAATTTTTGCGCCTAAAAAGCAACGGCAGCAGTGGTGTTAAAAAGCAGTGAGAAAAATCAGCTAATTGAACCGATAAGCGATGCTTTTCCTATTTCCAGAAACGCGCAATGAGTACCTCACAAAGAATAAAGAACAATGCCAGCAATAAACACCATTTCCACAATTGGCGGCCATTCTGAATGTCGTCGAATATTTCAGAAAAATTACGATCAACTTCTTCAATAACCGTTGCATTACTTAGCTGGTTGGTTTGCAGGCGGGTGTTTAGTTCGTTGGTCTGGAAGTAACGCAAATCCGATTCCAAACGATTGTAATTAAACGCCATTGACGCAATGGTGTTATCATCGTTTTCAATCAGGTAATGACCATCAGTAATTATCTGTTCGCCAAACTCAAGACGTATATTTCTGCCATTGATATTTTTTACAGGAATAAATTTTTCGCCCGTTCCGGCATGCTCGATCTCAATAGATGAGTTTAAATCCACTTTCAGATTTCGTGGCAGATTGATAAAACTGTTTTTTCCAACAATAAACGACATTTCCTGTTTCGGTAGACTATTCAAAACAATGTTGTATAGCGTTGGCACAAAAAGCACATCGCGGGCAAACGATTCGTTTCTTTGCGAAAGTGGGAAGGCAAAAATCCACACTTTACCATCCTGATAATTGAGTTGCGAAAGTGCTTTGTCGCCATTCTGAAATGCCAGTAGTGTATGTTCGTCGGTTTGCATGGTTTGTGCAAACCGGAAGTGACCATCAACTTGTGGCAAAACCGGATTTTCTTCCCGCTTTTTAAAAACATCAGCATAAAACTTATTCTCGTAATCGATGGCCGAAATATCTTGTTTTGTGGAATCGATACGAGCCATTCGGTTAGCACCAAATGTTGCCAGTAACCGGTTTCCGGCACTCATGTCGTTAATCCATTTCGGGAAGAGTACTACTGAGGTTCCGGCGCTTACAACTGACTCTAACTCGTTTAGCAAACCGCTCGAGAAATTGTCGATGTTCAGCAAAAAAATGGTGTTGTAGTCGCTCAGTCGGTTGGCCTGCAGGTTTTGCCGGTTCATTTCGTCGAGTACCACATAATCGTCGTTATTAAATAAGGCGCGCAAATAATTCAGCCCTTCTTTCGAATCTGTTGCATCGGTATAAAGTGCCAGAGCTTTTAGCTTCGGCTCCACAAAATAACTGATGTACCAATTGTTATCGTGCGTAAACGGGTAATCGGTAATCTCAATTTTTCCCAACTGCGCTCCGCTGCTGGTATTGTTGTATTTCAGGTTGGCAATAATTTCGTTTTGTGCCTCAACCGAGAAATTGGTAATCGATTTTATTGAGTCGTTGAGAAACAGCTTTAACGGTAAATTCTGGTAATTCTGGTTCGAGCTGTTTTTTATCCTGACGAACATATTTTCTTCCTGTCCCAATCGGTGCGCCGGATATTCCACCCAGCACGAATCGATATAGAGATTGGCCACTTCGTTAGGAACCAGCGGCAGGTAATAACTGAATATCCCGTTATCTGAAAAATTATCGATATCGGTAATGCTGCGCTGAAAATCGGAAATGAAGTACAGGTTTTTATCGGCTTCGTTATCGTTCATTTCGCTGGCAAAGCGGTTGTAAATAATCGAGAGTGGTACCACTGTTGGGCTGGTTTGAATACCTGAAACCTGCTGAATAAACTGTTCCTTATTAAAAATATGCTGGTGTTTTGGATTTAAATCGTTGGTAAATAACCTGAATTTTGTTCCGGGAGGGTAGGCCATACAAATCTCAAGAGCTTTGTTACGCGCCACTTCAAGCAGCTGCCCCTGTTCGGAAAGTGCGTTCATCGAAAACGAATTGTCGATGTAAACGGCCACCAGCTGATTGTTTTGTTTTTGAGCATCGTTGTTGGCGGGAATAAAAGGCTGGGCAAAAGCAAAAACCAGGAAAACGATGGTCAGAATTCGCGCGGCAAGAAGAAGCAACTGTTTTAGTCGCGATTTCTTTTCCGACTCTTTTTTGATGTCTTTTAAAAAACTGACATTACTAAAATACACGGTTTTATAGCGCTTGAAGCTAAACAAGTGTATAAGAATCGGAATGGCAACTGCCAGTAGTGCAAACAAAAATGTTGGATAAAGAAACTTCATGCCGGTTTTTAGTTGTGTCTATTAACTTTGGGACCTCAGTTTTTATTCGTTTTTAAAAAATAGCAATTTCTTTTTCGCCGCTTGATTTTATATAACCACGAAACATTCCGCTGGTGTTAAACTCCATGGCAATATTACCCTCGGCATCAACACCAATAACGCCGCCGGTGCCTTCAAGTTCGCTCAATTTATCGATTTCTTTTTTACAGGCCTCGGTAACACTAAGGTTTTGGTATTCCATCATGGCCGAAATATCGCGGGCAAAGCCCAGCCGAATATAGTATTCGCCATGACCGGTGCACGAAACAGCACATGTTTTATTGTTGGCATAAGTACCTGCTCCAATAATTGGCGAATCGCCAATCCGGCCAAATTTTTTGTTGGTCATTCCGCCGGTTGATGTACCTGCACATAAATTTCCGTGGGTATCGAGAACGGCACAACCCACCGTTCCGGTATTGTCTTTTTGAGTGCGCTCGCGTTCGCGTTTTAATAAACTTTGAAGCGACTGGTAACGGTGTTCGGTATAAAAATATTTGTTGGGAACGATTTCAAGTCCCTGTTGTTTGGCAAACTCCGAAGCACCTTTTCCACTCAGCATTACATGTTCCGAGTTCTCCATTACTTCGCGTGCTGCATTTATGGGGTTTTTAATATCCTGCACGCCCGCAACAGCTCCGGCATTTAGTGTTTTTCCTTCCATAATTGAGGCATCGAGTTCGTTTACACCATCGTGGGTAAATACGGCTCCTTTGCCCGCATTAAAAAGCGGCGAGTTTTCCATCACGTTAATTACTTTCACCACAACATCGGTAGCTGCGGCTCCATCTTTTAATAGTTGTTCGCCTAACTCAAGTGCTTCGTTCAACTTAGCTTTGTAGTTGGATCGGGCCTCTTCATCCATTTTGTCTTTCGACATAACTCCGGCTCCTCCGTGGATAACAATGGCGTATTTTTGTGCATGAACGGAGAGCAAACCCGCAACTAAAAACAGGGCGAAAAAGAAAGTTCGTTTTAACATGGTGTGCATTTTCTTACAAAAATGACATAAAATTTATAATGCTGAAGCATTCAAAGTATATTCTTTAAAAATTAATTTAAGTAGCAGGGTATTTTTATTTTGTTTATTATTTGTAGTTTTAATATTAAACAAAAAACCTGTTGTCAATGTTGTTAAGATAGTTTGATACGCATGACAATTTAATTTCACGAGAAATGAAAACAGAAGGATATTCAATAAAAGATTTGGAGACCTTATCGGGTATAAAGGCGCACACCATTCGAATTTGGGAAAAGAGGTATGATTTACTGAAGCCCGAACGAACCGATACTAATATCCGATATTACACCGATGAGGATTTGAAACGTATGTTGAATGTTTCGTTATTGGTACGTAATGGATACAAAATTTCGAAGGTAGCTGCCTGGAAAGAAGACGACATTAAACAAACCGTGCTTGATGTGGCCAAAACAAAAAAATCGGAAGAGGGTTATATCGATCAGCTTCTACTTTTTATGGTGAACTTTGATAATGTAGGGTTTACGGCACTGATAAACGAGATTGTTGAAAAATATGGTATTGAAGAAGCAATGCAAAATATATTTTTCGTCTTATTCGAGCGCATTGGCACCTTTTGGCAGGTTGGTTCTATTTTTCCGTCGCAGGAACATTACATCACCAATTTTATCCGCCAGAAGATAATAGCGGCTATCGATTCTTTTGGTATTTCCAACTCAAAGGGAAAAACCATTTTGTTTTATCTGCCCGAAGAAGAATTACACGAACTGAGTTTGTTGTTTTATTCATACCTGGCGGCAAAATCGGGGTACAACGTAATTTATCTTGGTCAGTTTGTACCTTTTGCCGATCTCGAAAAGCTTCGATCGCACATCGAGCTGGATTTTATTTTTACCGCTTTCATCAGTCCGGTCCAAAAGGAAGATTTGGAAATTTATCTTGAAAAGTTAAAAGAATTATACCAGCACCAAAAGGTATTTGTTACGGGTTGGCAGATAAAAGAACACGCACCAAAATTACCTCGAAACTTTAAGGTGGTTAAAGATTATCGTGAATTTAAAAAGTATCTCGGATAGCCTTTTGGAATTAATCGGGATAATGATTTTTATGCTTGCCGGTTGCGAAAACATTTATCCATATTAGAAAGAACAATAGCAAAAGCAGTATGGCTATTGATGTATAAATAATGATTGTATAAACCCTTTGATTATCAAATGCTATTGGAAAAAACAGAACTATTGATGTTAGAATTGTAACCACGCCGACAACTGTCCCTACATTATTTTTTAAACTCTTCATTTCCCCTCCTTGTATGATTTACAATTTAAGAAAAATAACAACTTAAGTCAATCGTAAAAAGTAAAATAAACCCTGAATTTATCACAAGGCTATTAACAATCTGACTTTTACGTATTAATAACTTAATATATCCGTTGACGATGCTCGTTTGCAGGGCGTGATTAAATCGTGTTAGTTTAACTTATAATTTATTTCAATTGATATGAATCAAAATTGAATTCATGCCGTAAAAGACTGAACAGACGATAAAATCTTAAATTAACTGCATGCATCGGGTTAGTACTATTCAGAAGGAGTTTTTTCAACTGGTAAAAGAAAAATTGTCCCCGAATATCTCACTTGTTTTCGAAGTTTCTAATTTATTGGGCATTAGTCAGGACAGTGCTTATCGAAGAATAAGAGGAGACAAAGAACTCACCCTTGAAGAGTTATTTGTGCTGAAAGATTTTTTCAATATTTCGTTAGACCAGTTAAATGGGGAAGATTTATCGAGTGTAAATTTTAGTTGCTCGGTAATTCAACCTGATAATTTCAGGGTTAGCGATTGGTTGGGGAAATTATATGAGGATACAAAACGTATTCACGATTCAAAACAGGCGGAGATCATTTATGCAGCAAAAGATCCTCCTGTTTTTCATTATTTTCAGTTACCTGAAATTGCCGCTTTTAAAGTCTTTTTCTGGGAAAAAACACTTTTCCAGTTTCCTGAGTACAAAGAAAAGATGTTTAGTTTTGATGACCTGGAAAATACGGCTTATGTGAATGGCAGAAAAGCACTGGCTTTAGCTTCACAAATCCCAACCATTGAAATTTGGAACAATCATACTTTCACGATCATGCTCAGCCAGATTGAGTTTTACTATGTCTCCGGCTTTTTTAAAAATAAGGACGACCTGCTTAACCTGCTTGATAAAATGGAAAAGTGGATTCATCATATTCAGAAAGAGGCTGAGTTAGGCTTTAAGTTCCTTTATGGCAGCGAACCCATCGGTGTGGAAAACAATTTCAGGCTGTATTACAACGAGGTTGTTTTGAATGACAATACTATACTTGTTCGTACTGAGAGCGGATACAGTTCCTATCTGACTTTTAATGTTATTAGTTTATTGAATACAAGCAATCAGAGTTTTTGTATAGAGCTGGATAAATATTTTCGGGGATTGCTTACAAAATCAAACTTAATAAGCCACACCGGCGCTAAAGAACGCAACCGCTTTTTTAACGGCCAGCTGCATGCGTTGGAACAAATGCGTTCATCGCTTTCATAATTAGTTTCAGATTGAAATGATTCCGGGGATTGATAAGATTGAATCCATCTACATCAATCTTCTTTCAATCTTTCCTGGTTACAAACTTTGCATTTCATAAACTTTCATTCGGGCATGATGTCGCTGAAAAATTGAGATTTTCATCATCATAGCCGACAGGAATATTCCTCTGAACAACCGTTTGAAAATATTACCCTTAAAATGGGCAGTGCTGATAAAACGCCACCACCGCCTGATTATATTTCGCCATGAATAGAATTTTCTGTTTATATTTTTGTAGGCGCGAAAAACTTGTTCTTTCGTAACGTTTTTGGGTTGAAATACCAGATGGTCGCCTTCGTAATGCGCCAGGTTCTCATCGATTATCCGGCCTTCTTCTTTCACCAGTTTATGGAATGGTGTTCCCGGTATCGGAATTGATATCGATAACAAAATGGTGCTCGGATCAATTTCTTCAAGTCTGTCCGGAAGTTTGTCGTAATATTCTTCAGTGTCCTCATCCAGGGCGATCATCATTCCTGTAAAGGTTAAAATGCCCCGTTTTTTCAGTTTCATAAAAAGTTCTTTGTATTCGGCCGTTTTGTTTTGCTTTTTATGTACAAAGGCCAGACTGGGTTCATTTAATGATTCCAGCCCAATAAATGCCAATCCACAATGCGCCTGTTCAAGCAAATCGATAAATTCATCATCATGCAGGCAATCAAAACTAAATTGTACACCTAACGACCATAATTTCAGCTTTGCAATTTCGCGTAAAAGGTCTTTTGCATAGGTTATATCGCCACCCAGATTATTGTCTTGCAGCATGGCGATCTTTCTTTTCAGCAGCGGAAGTTTCTGTGTACTACTTAAGTCGTTCACCACATCAGCAATCGGACGTTTACGGTGTGGGGCCGGATTAATGTTCAACTGGCAATAGCTGCATTTATAAATACACCCGCGGGTTGCTTCTGTAACCACCGGAACCGTAAAATCCTTCTCAACCAAATCGTAGCGTGGCGGAGGGATGTTGTCAAGCGGAGGAGCAAACGGTGCATAGTAGGTTTTTTTCAGTCTGTTATTTACCAGGTCGTGAACAACGGATGGCCAAATTTTTTCCGCTTCTCCTACTACGGTAGCATCCATGTAATCTTCAATTTCTTCGGGGAAGGTGGAGGCATAACGTCCTCCTGCAATTACCTTTTTCCCTTTTTCTCTGAATCTTTTGGCAACTTCTTTAGCATGGGCGGCGCAAAAATCCATAAAACTAAGTGCTATGTAGTTAGCGTCAGTTTCATAGTTTATCGGGCGGATCATTTCGTGTAACAACTCTATCTCCACGATTGACGGGGTTAATGCTGCCAGTAGTGCTCCCGACACCGGTGGAGCCGGCGATTTTGCGAAGTAAGTTCGTTCATCTCCCAGGTTCTGAAACAGGACGATTATGAGCAGTTTTGGCTTTTTCATGACTTCAGATTATTAATAATTTACGGGCTCTTCTTCGAAAATAAGCTCTGACAAATCCCGGTGAAACTGCAGCTACTTTCCCAATTAATTTACCACGTAGAGAGAGTGCAACTTCAGTTTTGTTTTTTCTTATTAGTTGAATGATTTGGCGGGCAACATCTTCAGCTGTTGCCATTTTATCGTGTCGTAAGTGTGCTCCCGGCAAAAACTTCTCATTTCTGAAAAAGTGGGTTTGGGTGTAGTCGGGCGCCACATGCAAAACCGAAATTTTGGTATGGACCAACTCTGCCCTTAGCGTCTGGCTGAACGATCTTAATGCGGCTTTACTGGCCGAGTAGGCCGCATAACAGGGCATGCCATAAAGCGCGGCGATCGACGACACAAATACGATCATTCCCGGACTGTATTCGGGAAAATGGGGAAGTGTATGATAAGTTAAGTTAACGGCTCCCATAAAATTGATATCCAGAAGTTGTTTGAAGTCCTGCGGGACGGTATTTTTTATAGGACCGTAAATTCCGATTCCGGCATTGTTAATTAGAATATCAATAGCTTGTTTTTCGGGTGATAGTTGCTTTATTGCATTTTTAACAGCCGTTTCACTCGAAATATCACAACTGATGATAATTGGTTCATCGAGTTGTGGATTTGCTGAAATCAATTCATCCCGGACCTGGTCTAAAGCTTCAAGATTACGGGCCAAAAGAATCAGATTGGGGTTGTATTTTGCCAGTTCAAAACAAAGTTGTTTCCCGATTCCTGATGAGGCACCGGTAATGATTATTCGTTTATTTTTTAGTTCAAACATAAGCGGTCATATTTGTCCTTTTTCCGGGCGGAACAACAATACCAGTTCAAAACCAAAGTAGTAGCACAAGGCAAACAGGTACCAGTCGGGTTGAAAAGTAACCATTATGGCAAGGTGCCAGAGGATAAAAGCTCTAACCGTTGAAACAATAGGGTAGGTGGCATTTTCTTCCTTTTTAACTGGAGTGAAATGTGCCTGTACTTGCCCCGAAACAGCAACCAGTGTGGCGATTATAAATAGTGCCAGCCCGATTGTGTTTTCGGCATCAATCAGAAACAGCGATGCAACAGCAACTATAACGACAAAAATATCGCCGATAACGACTGAACGATCCCATCCAAACTTTACGGCAAATGTATTGTAGCCGGTTTCCCGATCGGCAGTGATATCTTTCAAATAGCCGATCAATACAAAATTGGCATACGCGAAAAGCGTTATCACACACAACCATATGAGCATTCTGTTGTCAAGCGCTACCAGACCTTTCCCAGTAACAGCTAAAAAGGCAGTAATGGGTAAAATCATTACTATCCAGCCATTGTAAAATGGTCCGGCTATCCAGAAGTTCTTTTTAAAATAGGTGTAAGTAGCCAGCCCGATTATTGCTAATAAGCAAAAAATAAGGTTGTTGAGATTGTATAGAATAAGTGGAATCCCAATCAGAATGAGGCCGGCCAGACTAACGCCTCCAAGGGCTTTGGGCGACACTTCTTTTTTTATCAAAGGCCGGTACGCTGCAGAGATGGCATCGGTATCGGTTTGAAAACAATCGGTTAAAGCCTGACCAAAACCGTAGCCCAAAAAGAAAGGTAAAAACAAAATCACAAGCTTTGTAATTGAGCCGTTTTCCTGCCAGCCCAATGCCAGTCCAGCCAACCCGGCTGCACCGGAAACAAACAACAGGTAAGGTCGCATGTGAATAATAAGCGCTCGCAGAAAACGGAGGGAAAAAACAGGTGCAAAATCATTTTCATTTTTCATGATATCAGTTTTAATCGGCGACAAATAAAGCTTTGGGTAACACAGAAAAACGAAATCGACTGGCTTCAATAATTTCGCCGTCGGTTTCAAGAAGAACAGGCTTTGCAGAATTTATTTCTACCGACTGCACAAGCGCTGTTTTACAGTTTTTTGTTTGTGAGAATCGTTTTTGGTATAAAGCGTAAAGCAATCCGGGAATTTGTTGTCGTTTAAAGTTTTCAGCCAGGTATAATCCTAAACAGCCACTGTCGGTTCCGGGATCAACATCGTAGCAGAAACTACCTGAAATATTGGGATTTTTGGCGATAGAAAGATTGGTGACACTTGTTGAAAATTGTTTTTCATCATAAGCAATTTCTAAATGAATATTTGTGTAGTTCAGCAGCGTTTTTGCGATTGTCCATAAAATACAAAGGTTGGTTGAAAGCGGTTTCAGAAATTGAATAATTTTATTGCTGTTATCGTTAAAATTTTGATTCCCTTTTGCTGTAAAACCAAGGCTGGCGTTAACGATAAAAAGCTGTTTTTTGGTCATGTCATTTTCCAAATATTCAACGATCCCCAAATCTGCCTGCTTTTTATTCTCAAAATCAATTCTCACCGGAATTCCTCTTATTTTGTGTTTCACAGGTTTAAGAAAATCATTGCTCGATCCCAAACCAATGGCACCAATACAAAATGGAGCCAATTGATAATTCGTAACCTGAGCAAGGGTATTAATGAGGTTGTTGATACTGCCATCTCCACCGGCAGAAACAAAGTTTTTAACTTCGTATTCGGTTACCAAAGTTTCCATTAAACTGATATGATTATCGGTTTCCGAGAAATGAATGTACAAAGTGCCAACAGGCATAGTGCTTTTCACCTCCTCCTCAATGTGATCCCATTTTCTCTCTGCCGATCCATTGTTGGCAAAACCATTTATTAATACCGCAGTTTTCATGATTTAATCGTTGCAAACTATATTGTGTTTATACCAAACCAATTCAACCATGTCAATCAGTTTTTTGAGATCATCGTTGGTGTGGGTGGCACTTATTGAAATACGAAATCGTTGTTTGTCAGCGGGCACAGCCGGAAACTCAATGGCATTTAAGAAGATTCCTTCGCGATTAAAATCGTTGGCCATTTTTCTAATATTGGCACCCTGTGGAACGTTTAGCGAAATAATTCCTGCCTGCGGAGGTGTAGTTATTCCAAAACGTTTCAGCTTACGCGTTAAGAACGACACATTCTTTTTGAGTTGTACCCTGCGCCAGGGCTCATTTTTTATCACATCGATACCGGCCAAAACTGCTGCAATTGTTACCGGTGGCAACGAGGCTGAAAACATGTAAGTGCGCGCCATAAACCGCAGGCATTCGATCACCTCCCTCGAACCAGAAATAAATCCACCGTTCACGGCAAAAGCTTTACTGAAGGTTCCCATAATTATTTCGTTGGTCCATTTTATCCGAAGTTCTTCCATAATGCCCTCGCCGTTAAACCCCAAAACACCTGTGCCATGAGCATCGTCAATAATAGTGTGTGCATTAAATTGTTGCGATAATGGAATTATTTTATCCAACGGAGCGATGTCGCCATCCATCGAGTAAACTCCTTCAACCGCCACAAAAAGGTCTCCATCGGTTTTGTGTGTTTGTAATAAATTTTCCAATTGGTCGATGTTGTTGTGCCCGAAGGTGATGCATTTTCCTCTTAGCAGTTTTACTCCATCGAAAAATGAAGCATGGTTGTATTCGTCGGCAATAATAAGATCGTGCGGTGTGCACAAACCGTATAGTAAACCCAGGTTTGCGGTGTAACCGCTTGTAAATATCATGGTGTCTTCAGTTCCTTTCAATTTGCTGAGCCGGTTTTCAAGTTCTTTCATCAGCGATGAATAACCATTAAGAAGTGGCGGCCCGGCAATGCCGACTCCGTACTTATTTATGGCTTTTTTTACTGCTTCTTTAATGTGTGGGTGGTTGGCCAGCCCCAGGTAATTATTCGAACCGAACATCAACATTTCCTTCTTGTTCCCATCGGCATCAACGGCTATTACTGTGCGGTCGGTTGCCGAATCGATTACCCGCATGTATAAATGTTTGTCCTCTTTTTCCTGGTTTTGCATGGAGACATGGAACAAATTAATCCGTTCATTCAGCGGTAATTTTCGGCCATTTTTCCAGATACTGGAGAAATCAATACTGTACCCGTTGCCACTTTTTTCTTCCTCGTTATGAGATTTCGTTTTCATGACTTTTTAGGTATTTTGTTAATGCATAAATGTATTCCTGAGGATCGGAAAAATCCCGCCCTTTAATATTAAAATCGCTCAAGTCGTAAAGTTTTGATCCAGACACAAGCATTTTCTCTTTGTTCTGTATTGTACCTATTTTCGTGAAATACAGCTCTCTGCTTTCCGCTTCCGCTAAAAAGTTTTCTTCATCTTCCGGTTTAATGGTAAATACAAGTTCGTATTCTCCACATTCGCCCAGGAACAATAGTTCTTCAGGTAGTTTTAGTTTGGCCATGAAAGCGCTTGCTATGGGGTCGGGATTTAACCGGTCGATCAAAAAACCGGTGTTATTCAAGGTGGAAATTGTGCGTAGTGCATTCCCGATTCCATCGCTGGAGTCGATACAGGTTGTGGCAAATTCCTGTATTAATTGAGCTTCTTTATGCCGAAGTTCAAACTGAGCGGTAACCTCACTATCCAGGTTAAACAGCTGTATGGCGGCTTCCAGGTTACCAGTTCCGCAATTTCCGGTCATGTAAATAAGCTCTCCCGGTACCGTTTTTTTACGCATCAAAGGTTTTTCGGAATGCCCGATTGCAATTCCGGTGTAGTGCCATTCTTCCGAGGTTCCGAGGTCACCACCGATAAATGCTGCTCCTGTTTCCACGAGAATTTCGGCAACACCACGCGACAACCCAATCAGATACGAATCATCCCATTTTTCTGGATTTAACGCAATAGAATGACTAAAATACTGAGGAGTGCCTCCCGAAGCGAAAATATCGCTTAAAGTTGCCACTGCCAGGTTTTTGCCCAACTGATAGGGATCGGTGGTGAGAAAGTGATCTTCTTTTGAAAAATCGTCGACCGAAAAAAGCAAAAAACCATTTCGTTTTTTTAGGATCTCAGCATCGGATTCAAAAAGTTCGTTAAGTTGTTTTTTGCTGCGAGGCAGTTGCTCGGAGATGAGTGAAATGATATTTTCTTCCACGTTCATAAGGCTGCACTTTTGGTTTCCGTAAATAAAGATACGACACAGGGAGCATGGAAATCAACCGTTAAATGCAGGCTAATGCTCAAGCATTATTGATTTATATACATGAAGTAACAGATCAGTTATTTCAATAAGTATTTTTTACTGAAAATCTGGGGCAGGGGATAAGAATTAGCGAAAACTGCTAAAAAAAGTTGTTTGAGATTTGTCAAAAGCTAAGCAATTGGCCAAAAGACTATTTTACAAAGTTTATTTTTCTTCAGCAGAGGTATTGGCTTCCAGTGTCATTCCGGGGTAAAGGCTGAAGCGTTTTACATCGGTGGTGTAAATTTCAATCACTTCGTCATCATCGCTTTGCGGGGTATTGCTGAAATATAGATTGTAGGCGGCGTGCATAGGAACCATTACTTTGCAATTTAATTTTGGAGGAATTCGAATATCCATAAAATCGCAGTAGTTTTTTTCATCCCAAACCAAATCTGTAAGCATGTTCACGTAAATCGTGTCGTTTGTTGGATTAATCAGGTTAATCTTTTTAAATTGCTGTTCAGAAGGCACATAATCGACTTCGCATTCCAACATTGCGCCAACAACAGCCGATCCTAATCCGACCATTACTTCACCCAAAATATTTCCACCCCGGCTGCTTCGCAGTTCTTTTTGTCGCTTATAGCTTGATTTATCGTAAATGTATTTGGGACTCGAACAGCTTTGTAAAATAAGTAGAATGCTTATAATCAGCAGATATGGCAGGTGTTTTTTCATGGCTAATTTGTTGATGAAATGAATTTAACAATTTTCATGCCTGAATTACCGGCGAAAAGATTCTGATATATTTATAAAAACTCCGTATACTTGAAACATAAATTTAGCGTTATAAACAAAATTCAAAACAAATAGTTATGAAACGATTTCTTTTTGCTTCTCTCTTTGTTTTAATCGCATCAATTGGTTTTGCCCAACCTGTTTTTGATTTGGGTATAAAAGCCGGTATGCATTACTCAAACATGAGTCTTGACGGAGATTTTGACCTTAGTTCAGATGCCATCACAAAAATGCATTGGGGTGCATTTGGTCGAGTTGGATTTAATAAGTTTTATATTCAGCCCGAAGTTTATTTTAGTAAAAAAGGTGGCGATTTGTCTTACGAACCTCTTGATATGGTAGGTGGTTTCGATTATAAAAACGTAGATGTGCCGCTTCTTTTAGGATACAAACTGGTAAAAACTCCCGTGATTGATTTCAGAGTTATGGCGGGTCCGGTATTTAGTTTTGTTACTGATGCTAATTACCCGAATGAGTTGGATCCATATCTGAGCGATGAGTTTTTTAAAGATAATTTATTTGGTGTGCAATATGGTTTAGGGGTTGATGTTTTGTTCTTTACACTTGATGCCCGTATGGAGCATTCCGGTAAAGTATACGACGATCCGGATTTTGTAACCGGAAAATCAACATCTTTTTTGCTGACTTTAGGCTTTAAAATTTTGTAATAAAAATACAGCAGGCTTCGGTTTTTAATCGAAGCCTTTTTTTTTTTATTTTAAATTACTTCTGGCAGTCATTAGAGTCTTTCTTAATTTACTGCCGCCCGAATTCAATGAACCAGTTCTTTTTTCAGAATTGCTTTGATCTCTGCCATTTGGCTCTCAGTAAGTGGACCAAACTTTAAAGCTCCTGCATTTTCTTCTACCTGTTTTACGGTTTTAAATCCGGGAATTGGAATTGTTCGTTTGTTTTTTGCCCATATCCACGAAAGTGCTCCCTGCGCCAGTGTTCTACCATCGCTTCTTAATAGTTCGCCGATAGCTTCCAACTCTTTTAGTAAGCTAGCCTTTGGTTTTCCATCTTCGAAGAACATATAATATTCGTCGCCCAGCAGATGTATTATTGAGCGGCAGTCGTCCTCGGAAACGATTGATTGGTCGTTGTATTTTCCGGTAAGAACACCCATTGCCAATGGCCCGCGGTTAATGCTTGCAAGTTTTCGGTCTTTACAAAGTTTTAGTATTTTTTTGTTGCCAACAAAAACATTCAGTTCGTGTTGAACGGCGATGCAGTTATCTCCGTCGGCAAAAAAGGTGGCACGCTCTTCATCGTCGGTACTCCAGCCGTAACCTCTAATCTTTCCTTCCTGTACGAGGTCTTCAAGCGTGTCGCGAATTAGCCCGGCCGCCTCCAGGTTTAGATTGGCAACGTGCAGCTGGTATAAATCGATGTAATCAGTTTTTAGTCGTGCAAGGCTGCTCTCTAAAGCTTTTCGGGTGTATTCGGGTGTTACTTTAAGTCCCATTATCGCTTCGCTTGTTTTGGGGTTGTAGCCTATCCCAAATTTAGTGGCGATAACCAGCTTATCGCGACGGCCTTTTAATACCTGAGATATTAATTTTTCGGAATGGCCGGCACCATAAACATCGGCTGTGTCGATAAAATTAATGCCCATCTCAATTCCTTTTTCCAACGCCCGTATTGATTCCGCATCGTCTACTTTCCCCCAGCCAAGTGGTAGAGATTGAAGATTTGTTCGACCACCAATAGCCCAGCAGCCCATTCCCATGGCACTTACTTCAATACCTGAATGTCCCAGTTTTCTCTTTAAATTGTTTTCCATAATTCAAGCTTTAATTTAATATATATTCCACTTCGTTATCAGGTCACATATTTGTTCCTGGTTCTGTTTGTTGTAATATTTATCAGAAAATATAACATCAATGGTTACATCTTTATCCATGTATATTGTAAACGGTTTTATCACAAAAAAGGGAAGTAAAAGAGCGTATAGGAATCAAAAAACCACGTGTTCCAGATTCTCTTCGTTCATTACATCGCTCAGGCTCCAAAAATGTACATCTCCGGCAGACACTTTAAAGATTTCGCTAATGGGTTCCAGATCATAGCCGGAAATATCGTCGAGATACAGACGTTCTTCGTGCAAACGGTGTATCATGTCCGGATCATTTACAAATTCAACCGTACCGGTTAATCGCATCTGTTTGGCTTGTGCCAGATCGTGGGGATTGTTATAAAAGCAAACTTCAATTTTGGGATTGTGATGAAGTTGTTCCGACAACTGTTTTGGAGAGAGCGTGCCAAAATAAAATCCCGTTTTATCGGCAAAAAACAGGAGCACGGTTCGTACACGGGGCTGGTCGCCCTCGCAGGTTGCCAAGTAGCAAATCGGGTTTGCAGTGGCAAACGATATGTAATCATTTATATTCATGGTTAAAATTTTTGGTGTAACACATAAGTTACAAAAAATCAGCATGAAATACAAGGTTAGAGAGTGTTTCGGAGGATTTAAATTGAAGCGGTTTTATTGTGTAGAGTTTCTTGAAGATTATCCGTTTTGTTCCTCTTTTTTAAACCAGTTAACAGGATTTAGCTGCTTCTTGTATTTGGTGAATAGTTCTTTCCCAACCAGCAATCCTCCGGCCCAAAACACAACTTCCATCAGTATAAAACTGGTGGTTGATGCAGCAACTTTGGTTTTGGTGGGCAGGTCAAAAAACGGAATGACCAGTGTGGCAGCAAAGAATACTCCGGAAAAGATCATCAGGAAAATCCCGATTTTTATTTGTCTGTTTTTTCGACTCATAAAATCCAAAACAGCAAACAGCAGGGATTGTTTCCTTCATTTATTTCTTCTGCAAACTTTGTAAAAGAATTGTGTAAGCATTTGGCCCTTCGTTAAAAAGCAGATCGAGGAGACTTAAGTTTGGTAAGAATCCGTATTTATCGGAGAATACCTGTGTGTAGCTTAGAGGTTGAAATTCTGTATCGGGACTGTGTTTCAATTTTGGTGAAATACTATCGCGCAAATTGAAAGTGTTTTCAGGTACTTTTTCAAAGTCTTCGGTTAAGCGGATTTTGTTCTCAATTTCGAAAAAATCGCAAAGTTGTTCGTGTATTTGCAGGTTATAGTCGAGCAGGTATTTGGTTTTACTTTCAAAAAACGGGTACAGTTCATCCTGGTAATACTCGAAATACGGCGACGAGTTGTAGGCCGAAACGATGGTTTGCCAGTGGTTACGCTGCCAGTTTTCGTCGTATGATATTTGCAGATCTTTTATAAGGATTTTTGGTCCGCGCCCTTTTACCACCGGTATAACAAGCGAAATCGGTCCGTTTCCTCCCAATATCAGGCAACGGTTACGGTAGGTTTGTTTAGTAAAGTTTTCGAATTGCTCAAGGTAAACTTCCGAATGATGTATATAACGGGTATAAAAATGTATCGGAGCAAAATAGGCAGTACTTAGTAAAATAGGCTTCAACTGTGATTATTTTTGTTTAACAACAAAAATACCAAAATAATACATTTGAGGCTAATGATGTTTTGCTTTAATGGTTTCACAATAACGTTCAACAATTTCAGGAAAATCGCTGAATTCATAACGTCCGTTTTCAATATCTTTAACCAAAGCTTTATCATCACTAAATAATTTTGTACAGGTTTCAAAACTATCCTCGTTATAGTTGTACCACCTATAACCCATCAGAACCAAATAATGTGGCACTTCTTTCATTTCCGATTCAATTCCGGTATTCTCCATCTTAGTGGTTACAAAATAGTAAAGTGGATAAATGTTGTTGGACAAACGAAGAACAAAGTTGCCGTTTTTAGATGGAAAAATACTTAATTGAATATCGTCGCGACTTTCGAAAGTAGCTCGTCCATTTTCGGTGTCCATAAAAAAACCACTTATAACTCCCGGTTTGAAGGATTTCTTTTTACCTCCGGCATCAATGAATTTTACCTCGCTTTGAAGTTTAAGGATGTTTTCCTTTTTTATACTGGCAGCAATGGTATCGTTATTTAAACTAATAATACCACCATTCACATAGCCCTTTTTTTGTTTATTAATGCTTCCGTAAGACATTGATAGATAGATAAAGATGCTGAGGAGTAGAGAGGTTGTTTTCATGATTCTGTTTGTTTTGTTGAATATAGCTTTTACTTGGTAGAAAAAAAGCCGGGTTACATATTTTCTATTGGTTTTCTAATTCTCTGTTCTGTTTTACTTTGAATTTTTGTTCTTTGAAGGTTGACTTTGGGCAGAGTTTTGTTTCTGAATTTAAGTTCTGGCAATAAAATGGTGATTAATAGGAGTAAACTTTGTTTGGTTAAATTTTTCGATATTGAATATCGATCTGTAGATCATAAAAATTAAAAGAAAACCTGTAACAACAGGTTTTCTTTTAATTCAATATCAAAACTTATTCTGATACTTGTCCGTAAACATTTAATTCCGCTAGGAAAGTGTAATTGTTTGGACCTTCAAGTGCAACAAATTTGAAATATCTTGCCTCTGGTAAAAATGGCAATGGGAATAACTGAACATCGTCAATCTGAGAATTGAAATCGAAAGTTCCCTGATCGGTAAAATTTTCGCCATCATTACTTGTTAAGATCTGGAATTTGGTGTGTCCTCCGCCATTTCCCTGCCTCCGGGCACAATCAACAGCTAACATTCTAACGGTTGTATTCATGTCGATTGTAATGTGGTGCGGATAATCAGGCGATGATGTAGACCATGCTGTATGCCAGAAGGTATTAATATCACCATCGAATGCAGCCGTTACATAACCGTTTACAGGTCCTTCTCCACCTGCTTCTTCCGATGAGAAATCGATAATATCCCAGCTGGTACGGTCAAGTTTTGATGCGACCTGTCCGTAAACATCCATTTCTGCCAAAAATGCAAAGAAGTTAGAACCCGCTGTTGCCGTATATTTAATGTAACGAGCCATTGGCAGGTTAGGTAGTTGGTACGATTGACTATCCATGTTTGGATCGTAATCGAAGCTTCCCTGATTTACATAGTTAACCCCGTCTAAACTTGTTTCGATTGTGAAACGTGTTTGACCACGGCTATCGCCCTGTCGTCTGAAGAAGTCCAATCGGTTGATCTTCACAACATCTTTCATGTCAACGGTGAAGAAGTGAGGATAATCCGGACTTCCTCCGTTCCACTGGGTGTGCCAGAATGTACCAAGGTCTCCGTCTATTGCCGCCGATGCCAATCCGTTAGGAGCACCCTCAGCAGGTTCTTCAGTCGAAAAGTCAATAATTTCCCAATTGCTGTTGTCAATTTTCACTCCTTCAAATTCAATAAACAAGGGTAAAGTTGTTGTTTCAGATGGAGACGCAAATGTGTCAATCGCATTTTCTTCAGGAATATAAAATGATTTATACGACATTGTTCCTTCCGATTCCCAACCTCTGATTACGGTCTGGTCATCTTCAGGAAGCACCATTTTGGTTACCGGTTGTCCTTCCATGTTATTGTATGTCAGTTCAACACCAGTATTACCATTTTGGGCTGTCGACCATGCAATAATAAGCGAGTCTATGGTTCCGCCACCTTCAATACTTACTATTGAACGATTGGTAAGTCCAGAGATGTATTTTGTATCGTATGACGATCCGGTAACTTGTTCCTTTATCGATCGGTTACCATTGCGGTCAACCGTATAAATTTTGAAGATATACGATTTCTCTTCCAAATTGTTGATCATAAATTCAACAGAATCGAGAGGAACATTAGGTGCAATGTCAATGGTTTGAGAATCTGCACCATTGTTCCATTCTACAATACATTTGGTTACATTAACTGCATTTAGCATATAATACTTAAGTCCAATCCTGTTTTGACCTGCAAAAGTCTGTATCAATAAAGGTTTGGCAGCATAAATAATATCACCGTCTTCCAGGTATTGGCTATGGATATCTTCCATATCCTGGCAAGCATTAAAAAGCATTGCAATACCAAAAATGAAAGTTAAAAATATAGTTGTTTTTTTCATTTTGTATCTTTTAATTATTCTTCTATTACTTGTCCCCAAAATGTTATTTCAGCAAAGTGAGAGAATCCGGTTCCTCCCCAGGTCTCATTCACTACAAGCCTGATGTAGCGTATTTCAGGATCGTCTAATGTAAACGAAAACTCATCGCCATTCTTTAAATGTTCCTGGTCTTCGGCAGCTGTTCCGCCCTGTTCGCTTGGTTTTATCGAAATACAACCGTTGTTGTAAGGTGGTGCAGCTACCCGCAATGGAATCCATTCAGCCAGATCGCCGTCCTGGGATGGTGCTTCTTTTCGTCCGTAAACATCGAATAAACGGAAATTGCCATGTGCATAAGGGAAACCTTGTCTTTGAACCAATCTAAAACGACTTAAACGAGCAACAACTCCGAGATCAACCGACCAGATTTGGGGCCAACCATCGTCACCGGCATAGGTATGGTTAAAGGTATTAATATCATTGTCAAATGAATATTCATATTTTCCTTCCCATGCATTCCATCCGGATGGAACATCATTATCCAGTTCCAGCTGTACAAATTTATCTTTATCTAACAGTTCTTCGAACAGAGGAGTAACAACCATTTTTATTGTATCGGAATAGTTGTCCCAACGATCGCGCACTACAATTGCAAATTCCTTTTCTTCAGGTGCAAACCCCCGAACCGTGTACAAACCCTCGGTTACACCTGAGAATACTGTTTCTACCTCTGATAAAACACCCGTTGAATCGGTAGCCAGAATTTTAAATGCCAAAGGGGCATTATTATCATTTTGCCAGCGGTATTGTACACCGCCAAAATCAGCAATCATTTCAATGGTATTACTAACTGCATGTACATCTGGTAGTTCAGGATTAACTTTTACCGTTACAGGAGTCGATTCATTTTCGCTTCTGTCAACAGCGGTTAGCGTTACCGTTTTTTCGTTGGTATCACCAAATCCTTCAACCAATAAAGAGTTAATGTAATTTGAGCTTTTCGATTCCACTTTAGTGCCACTTGCCAAGGTATATTCTGCTTTTACATAAAGTAAATCATCATCATTTGGCAAGGTATACGTAATCATTGCAGATCCTGGTAAATTTGTAACCTGAGGATCGCTAATTGGCCCCGGTGGATTTGAATCTTTAAACAAAGGCTCTTTTTCAATTTCCTCGCATCCACTAAAGATGCTGAGTACTCCGGTTATTGCTAATAGAAATATTAATCTTTTCATCTTTTACTTCTTTTTATGAATTAGAAATATTGATTACCAGCCTGGATTTTGTACCAGGTTCGGATTTTTAATAATCTCACTTTCCCTTATTGGCCACAGGTAATCTTTAAAACTATACGATGGAGTAAATATCGTAGTTACATTGTAGAAGCCAAGTCCTTTGGCGGTAATGTCCCAACCGCGAATTGGTTCGTTCATGTATTTTTCTGCATCTTTCCAGCGACGTAAATCCCAAAAACGTTGTCCTTCGAAAGCCAATTCGATTAAACGTTCCTGTTTAATTATCTCTCTCATTCCCTCTTGGGTAGATGGTTTATCAGGCGAGGTTGAGTGGTTTGCCCAACTTTCAACTACACCCGGTAATCCGGCTCTTTCACGAACCAAATCGATGTATTCATAAACTTGTGCATCGGGTGCACTTTTTACTTCGTTTAATGCTTCCGCATACAGAAGGTATAAATCAGCCAGACGAATGATTGGGAAAGGATATTCATAGTAAGCTACCAGATTGTTTGCATTTAAGGCGGTACCCGGATGGATGAGCTTTTTTACAAAATAACCCGTTGCCGAAAACTCGCCCTGGTTACGTTTTGTTGCCAACTCTCCTAAGCGGGTTTGAACGTAATAATAAGTTGGATCTAAAAAGTAAGTTCCGCGGTCGAAAGCAATATTGGCATAAAATCGTGCTTCGCGATCGAAATGCAATACAGCTGTTTGCTCGCCTGAACGAACGTAATCATTTTCATTAGTTACCGCAGTTCTCAGTTCATAACGGTTTTGATAATCGTAGTCAGCGTCTTCATCGATTGGAACTCCGTTTTTGGTATAAAATAGTTCAGCCATACGCAAAGTAGCAGCATAAAACTGGCTCACCGGATTGGATGAAGTTACAGAAATTAGCAATGGCACGCACATGCGCTGATAGCCCTGTGAGAACGTAAAATTGGTTGATCCCCAAAGTACTTCCGGACTATTTCTTTCGCTTATTACCGAACGGATAATTGATTCGCGTTTGATGGCATCCGAAATGTCAGCTTTTGTTGTGTATTCATTTAGCAAAGAATGGTTTGCTGCAAGAGCTGTGTCAATTGCAGCTTTGGCTGCATCGGCGGCTAGTTGCCATTTATTTGCATCGTATGATTGATTGAATAATGCTATACCCCTGTTATCTACTACCGATGAATAATCGGTATTCCCGTTAAACAGTGGACTGGCAGCTGTTGCCAATACCCGTGCTTTCATAGCCAATGCAATTGGACGTGTAATACGTCCCAGTTCGGAGGCTTCTGACATAAGAGAAATCGGTAGATCAGGTGCAGCTTCATCCATAAGTTCTATAATGTAAGCAACTACATCGTCAACCGGATCGCGGTACACTTTAACATCCTCTGTTTTGGTATAAATCGGCAAGTTCTCTTTTACAATAGGAATTGGCCCATACGATTTAAATAACCAAAAGTGGTAATAGGCTTTTAGGAATTTAACTTCGGCAATCCATCGTTTTTTCTCTAAATCATCCAGATCGTATGCGTTATCAATATTCTCTAAAAAGATATTGCAGTCGCGAATCGCTACGTATAATTTTTTCCCTCGTTTTTCTCCGTCCCAAAAATTGAGGTGCGGATCGTTTGTATTTTGCAGACCACGTGCAATAAGTGCTGAATTAAAATCACTTCCAACTCTCTCTTCATTAAACCACACTTCGTCACCGGAACCAATTCCCGGATTAA